>NZ_JBEHZD010000342.1:0-8786 GCF_040240285.1 Streptomyces sp. HSW2009
CAGACGTCACCACCACCAACCGCGAACCACCCAACAACGGCTCACCCAACCACTCCCCCACCACACCCAACACACCCACCCCCACACCCCCACCCCCCCCCCCACCCGGCGGCGCGGCGGGGGGCGGGGCCGGGGCGGGCCCCGGGCCCGGAGCGGACCCCGAGCCGGCCCGGCCAACCGGCCCCCGCCCCACGCCCTTCCCCCGCCGTGCACCTCTCCCGACCAGCCCCCGCCCCGGGGCGTACCCACCCCACCGCCGCAGCGCTCCGCCTCGCACGGGCCGTCGCCGCGCAGCCCGCGATCGACCACCTGCCGCACACCACCGCCTGGGCCGTGGAGCGCGGGCCGGTCGCGGCCGACGGATCGGCGCCCCACCTCGTGCACGTACTGACCGGCCCGGCGGACGGGCGCCGCAGGCCCGCGACGCTCGTCGCCGATGCGCTGGTGCTCTGCCCGGGCGCGTACGACCGTACGGTGCCGTTCCCCGGGTGGGACCTGCCCGGCGTGGTGACGGCGGGTGCCGCGCAGGCGATGGCCAAGGGGCAGCGGGTGGCGGTCGGGAAGCGCGTGGTGGTTTCGGGCACCGGGCCCTTCCTGCTGCCGGTGGCGACCGCGCTGCTGGATGTCGGGGCGCGGGTGGTCGGCGTCTTCGAGGCCGGTTCGCCGGCCGGCTGGCTCCGCTCGCCGTACGCCGCACTCCGCGACGGCCGCCGCAAGCTCCCCGAACTCGCGCACTACGCCGCGGTGTTGGCCCGCCACCGGGTCCCGTACCGCACCCGGTCCGCGGTCGTCGCGGCGCACGGCGACGACCGGGTGCGGGCGGTGACCGTCGCCCGGCTGACGCCCGACTGGCGGGTGCGGCCCGGCGGGCTGCGGCGCATCGGCGGGGTGGACGCGGTGTGCGTGGGCCACGGGTTCACGCCGCAGCTCGAACTGGCCGTCGCCGCGGGCTGCGCACTGCGCGACGGACCCGACGGCACGCCGCGCGTCGTGGTGCGCGCCGACCAGCGCACGACGGTGGCCGGGGTGTACGCGGCGGGCGAGCTCACGGGCATCGGTGGGGCTGAACTCGCCGCTGCGGAAGGGGAGTTGGCGGGTGTGCTGGCCGCGACCTGGCTCGGGCGGCGCGGTACGGACCCGGCGCAGATCGCCCGGCTGCGCCGCCGCATCGCCTCGGGCCGCCGGTTCGCCGACGCGCTCGCCCGGGCCCATCCGGTCGGCCCCGGCTGGCAGACCTGGCTGCGCGGCGACACCCTCGTCTGCCGCTGCGAGGAGGTCACGTACGACGCGCTGCGCGCCGCCGTCACCGAACGGCACGTCGACGGCGCCCGCGCCCTCAAGCTGACCTGCCGGGCGGGGCTCGGGGCTTGCCAGGGGCGGACGTGTGGGCGTGCGGTCGTGGAGTTGGCTGCGGCGTTGCTGCCGCCCCAGCCTTGGTCTGGGTCCCGGTCCGGGATCTCTGAGTCTCAGCCTTGGTCTGGGTCTGGGTCCGGGTCTGGGTCCGGGTCCGGGTCCTCCGAGTCTCAGCCTCGGTCTGGGTCCCGGTCCGGGTCCTCCGAGTCCCAGCCTCAGCCTGAGTCCCAGCCCCGGTCCTCCGGGCCCCGGCCCCCAGCCCCAGACGTGTACCCCGGCTCGACTTCGGCCCCAACCCCAGCCCCAGGCGCGTGCGCGGGCGCCACCGCGGAGTGGACCCCGCCCCCACCGGGCGGGTCGCCGGCCGCGGCGCCGGATTCCGCCCCAGCCCCAACCTCAGCCACGGGCGCGTACCCGGGCGCCACCGCGGAGCGAACCCCACCAGGCGGGTCTCGGCCCCCGGATTCGGCCCCCGCCCCGCCCCCGGAGCCCAGTGCCAACGCCCCCCGTACGCTCCACGACCGCCACGCCGTCGACGGCCGTCCCATCGCCCAGCCGATCCGCCTCGGTGATCTGGCCGCGCTCCCGGACCCGCCCGCGCCGCCCCGCACCGTCGCATCCCCGCCAGTCCCGGACGCGTAAGGGAGATCCGCATGACGCACGAGCACGAGCACGTCACCGAGCCCGCACCCGAGTCCGCACCGCCCGGTCCCTCGGTCGCGGGCCCGCCGCCGGCCCTCGCCGAAACTGCGACCTCGACCCCACCCCAAGCGGCACAAGCCGCACCCCGCAAGCCGCACGCCGAGCGGCTGACCGGTGTGGTCGTCGCCACCGCGCTGCCGTACGCCGAGGACCCGGCCGCCCCCGCCGGCCTGCGGCCCGATCTCGACCGGTACGCCGAGCACTGTCGATGGCTGGTGGACAGCGGCTGTCACGGGGTGGGCCCGAACGGTTCGCTCGGCGAGTACTCCTCGCTCACCGACGCCGAACGGCGCGCGGTCGCCCGTACGGCCGTCGCCGCCGTCGGGCACGACGCGCTGGTGGTCGTCGGCGTGCACGGGGTGGGCGCGCACCAGGCCAGGCGGTGGGCGGAGTACGCGGCGGAGGACGGGGCCGACGGGGTGTTGTGCCTGCCGCCGACGCTCTACCGGGCCAACACCGCCGAGGTCGTGCACCACTTCGCGCAGGTGGCGGCCGTCGGGCTGCCCGTCATGGTCTACAACAACCCGCTCGACACCAAGGTGGACCTCACCCCGGAGATGGTCCGGGAGATCGCCGCGCTCGATCACGTGGTGGCGGTCAAGGAGTTCTCCGGCGACGTGCGCCGGGTGCGGCACATCAAGGAGTGCGCACCCGACCTGGCGCTGATCGCCGGCGCCGACGACCTGGTGGTCGAGTCGCTGCTGATGGGCGCCGACGGCTGGTTCGCCGGCTTCCCGAACGTCTTCCCCGCCGCCTCCGTCCGCCTCTTCGAACTCGCCACGGCGGGCGACGTGGCCGCGGCGCGGGCCTGGTACGAACCGCTCGTCGCCGCCTTCCGCTGGGACTCGCGCACCGAGTTCGTGCAGGCCATCAAGCGTGCGATGGACCTGGTCGGACGGTACGGCGGGCCGTGCAGGCCGCCCCGCGGGCCGCTGTCGGACGCGGACCTGGCGGCACTGGACGCGGACGTGCGGCGCGCGGTCGACGCGCTCGCCGAACTGACCGCCGGCGCGGCAGCGGGGGCCGGCACCCGCGGGGGCCCGGCGCCGGCCGGAGCGTCGTACGCGGGCGCGCGGTCGAGCGCCGGACCCGCGCAGGCCGGACCCGCGTGGGTCGGGGCGCCGCTCGGCGGCGGGCGCGGCGGGCGCGGCGAACGCAGCGGGCGCGGAGAGCGTGGCGAGCGCTGATGCGCGCCACGCGCTGCTTCAGCGCGGTCGACTCGCACACGGAGGGCATGCCGACCCGCGTCATCACCGGCGGCATCGGGCGACTACCAGGCGACACCATGGCCGAACGCCGCCTCCACTTCATCCAACACCAGGACTGGATACGGCAGTTGCTGGTCAACGAGCCACGCGGGCACTCCGCCATGAGCGGCGCCATCCTCCAGCCGCCGACCCGGCAGGACGCCGACTGGGGCGTCCTCTACATCGAGGTCTCCGGCTGTCTGCCGATGTGCGGGCACGGCACCATCGGGGTGGCGACGGTGCTGGTCGAGACGGGCATGGTGGAGGTGGTCGAGCCGGTCACGACGGTGCGGCTCGACACCCCGGCCGGCCTGGTGGAGGCGCGGGTCGCGGTGCGCGACGGCCGGGCGGAGCGGGTGACGCTGCACAACGTCGCCTCCTACGCCCACGAGTTGGACGCGGCCGTCGACGTGCCCGGCATCGGCCGGGTCCGCTACGACATGGCGTACGGCGGCAACTTCTACGCCATCACCCCGCTGGACGGCCTCGGCATCCCCTTCGACCGCCGGCACAAGGACGCCGTGCTCGCGGCGGGGCTCGCCGTGATGGCCGCGGTCAACGACCAGCGCCGCCCCGTCCACCCCACCGACCCGAACATCGCCGGCTGCCGCCACGTCCAGTTCACGGCCCCGCCGGGTGGCCCCGCGCGCACCACCGGCCACGCGGAGGATGGTGGCGGCCCCACGGGCCCCGCCAGTCACGCGCGCAACGCGATGGTGATCCACCCCGGCTGGTTCGACCGCTCCCCGTGCGGGACGGGCACCAGCGCGCGGATGGCCCAACTGCACGCCCGCGGCGAACTCCCGCTCCACCAGGACTTCGTCAACGAATCCTTCATCGGCACCCGCTTCACCGGCCGCCTGATCGGCGTCGACCGCGTCGGCGACCGCCCGGCGGTCCTCCCCACGGTCACCGGCCGCGCCTGGATCACCGGCATGGGCCAGTACCTCCTCGACCCCACCGACCCCTTCCCCGCAGGTTTCGTGCTGTAGCGGTGCCCGTACGGAGCGGCTCCACCCGGGCCGCTCTCGTACGGGCCATCGCCGTACGGGCCTTTCTCGTACGGGGGCTTCTGCACGGGGACTTCCGTACGGGCCTGGCCCCGGCCGTGGTGTCGTCCTGTGGTCGTACGCGGCTCAGCCGCGTGAATGAGTACACGTCAATCCCGTGACGGACGCCGTGCCCCCACCCCGCGTGTCAAGGTCAATGACGTCGGGTCACAACGGGGAGGACGCTCATGAAGACGCAGGTCAGGGCCGCAGAATCGACCATGTCAGCGACCGCGGCGGCAGCCGTGGCGGAGGCGCCGGTGGGTACGTCGGTGGGTGCGACGGCGAGCGCGCCGGCCGATCGTGGACGCGTCGACCACGGACTTCTCGACCGCGGGCCCGTCGAGAAGTCCGCCCCCCGCTGGGCGGTCCGGGTGGCGCACGCCATCCCGTTGTGCACGCTGCCGTCCGGCCTGTGGCGCGTCGCGCTCGTACTCGGGTTGGCCGGCGACGACAGCGGCTACCAGTGGTCGGCGTGGGAACGCCCGTACGTGCTCGGCCTCTCCGTGGTCGCCGAAGTGCTCGCGCTGCTCGCCCTCGGGCTGGTGCGGCCGTGGGGCGAGGTCGTGCCGCGGTGGGTGCCGTGGTTGCGCGGCCGGCGGATTCCGACGCTGGCCGCGGTCATCCCGGCCGCGATCGGGGCGACGCTGCTGACGCTGATCGTCCTGTACGCCGTGCTGAACCAGATCTTCAACTTCGTGCAGCCGCTGAACGACACCGGCGAGGGCTTCTCCTTCAGCGGCCCGGCGGCCTGGGCGATGTGGACGGCGTACGCCCCGCTCGTCGCCTGGGGGCCGCTCCTGGCGATCGTCACCGTCGCGTACTACCGGCGCCGCCGCGCGAACGAGGCCCTGACCGCCGCCCCGCGCGCCTGAGCCCCGCGGCGCGCCCCGCCGAAGCCGGCGGGACTCGTCGGACCCGGCCCGGCTCGCCGGAGTCAGCCCGCTCCGGCCGGGACCCCCACCCGATCCGGCCGCCAAACGTGGCCGGGTGTCCTGTTGACTACGACTATTCATCACTGGACTATGTGAATGATCTAATCCAAACCGCATCCGAATCCGCCGCGGATCATGCACCACCGCACCACCGCGTCAGCGGATCACGCACCACCGCACCACCCGTCGAGCCAGGGAGGCAGCACCCATGTCGGGACCGCGACCCGTACGAGCACCGCGCGGCACTGAGCTGAGCGCGTTGGGATGGCAGCAGGAAGCCGCCCTGCGGATGCTCCAGAACAACCTCGATCCCGAGGTCGCCGAGCACCCCGACAAGCTCGTCGTCTACGGCGGCACCGGCAAGGCCGCCCGCGACTGGCGCTCCTTCGACGCCATGGTGCGCACCCTCACCACGCTGCGGCAGGACGAGACCATGCTGGTCCAGTCCGGCCGTCCGGTCGGCGTGATGCAGACCCACGAGTGGGCGCCGCGCGTCCTGATCGCCAACTCCCACCTGGTCGGCGACTGGGCCAACTGGGAGGAGTTCCGCCGCCTGGAGGCCCTCGGGCTGACCATGTACGGGCAGATGACCGCGGGTTCCTGGATCTACATCGGCACCCAGGGCATCCTCCAGGGCACGTACGAGACCTTTGCCGCGGTGGCCGCCAAGAAGTTCGGCGGCACGCTGGCCGGCACCATCACGCTGACCGCCGGGCTCGGCGGCATGGGCGGCGCGCAGCCGCTGGCCGTCACCATGAACGGCGGCGTGGTCATCTGCATCGACTGCGACCCGCGCGCCATCGACCGCCGCATCGAGCACCGCTACCTGGACGTGAAGGCCGACAGCACGGCGCACGCCCTCGCCCTGGCCACCGAGGCCCGCGACGCCCGCAAGCCGCTCTCCATCGGTGTGCTCGGCAACGCCGCCGAGCTCCTCCCCGAGCTGTTGGCCGCCGGCGCGCCCATCGACATCGTCACCGACCAGACCAGCGCCCACGACCCGCTGGCGTACCTGCCGGTGGGCGTGGACTTCGCCGACATGGCCTCGTACGCGGCGGACAAGCCGGCCGACTTCACGGTCCGCGCCCGCGAGTCGATGGCCCAGCACGTGGCGGCCATGGTCGGCTTCCAGGACGCCGGCGCCGAGGTCTTCGACTACGGCAACTCCATCCGCGGCGAGGCCCAACTCGCCGGCTACGAGCGCGCGTTCGACTTCCCCGGCTTTGTGCCCGCGTACATCAGGCCGCTGTTCTGCGAGGGCAAGGGCCCCTTCCGGTGGGCGGCGCTCTCCGGCGACCCGAAGGACATCGCGGCCACCGACAAGGCCATCCTGGAGCTGTTCCCGGAGAACGAGTCGCTGGCCCGCTGGATCAAGCTGGCCGGCGAACGCGTGCACTTCCAGGGCCTGCCCGCGCGCATCTGTTGGCTCGGCTACGGCGAGCGCGACCGCGCCGGCGAGCGGTTCAACGAGATGGTCGCCGACGGCACGCTCCAGGCGCCACTGGCCATCGGCCGCGACCACCTGGACTGCGGCTCGGTCGCCTCCCCGTACCGGGAGACCGAGGGCATGATCGACGGCTCGGACGCCATCGCCGACTGGCCGATGCTCAACGCCATGGTCAACGTCGCCTCCGGCGCCTCCTGGGTGTCGCTGCACCACGGCGGCGGCGTCGGCATGGGCCGCTCGCTCCACGCCGGCCAGGTCACGGTCGCCGACGGCACGCCGCTCGCCGGCGAGAAGATCCGCCGCGTGCTCACCAACGACCCGGGCATGGGCGTCATCCGGCACGTGGACGCCGGCTACGACATCGCCGAACGCGTCGCCGAAGAGCGCTCCGTCCGCGTCCCGATGCGCGAGGGCGACCCGTCGTGACGGCACCCGAACCCAGCACGGAACCCGGGAGTGGGGCCGGCGCCGGGACCGGTACGGAACGTGGCAGCGGGGCCAGCAGCGGGGCCGGTACGGAGCGCGGCAGTCGGCCCGGCGCGGAGTCCGGCAGCGAGGTGGGCGCGGAGTCCGGCTCCGGGCCGGCCCCGGCGGTCAACCCGCCCTCCTTCCACGAGATGTGGCGCGACCTGCGCCCGATCGGCCGGCACGCGGACAGCGGCGGCTACCGGCGGTACGCCTGGAACGGGGCCGACGCCGACTGCCGCGCCTGGTTCCAGGCGCAGGCCACGGCCCGCGGCTTGGCCTACGAGCGGGACCGCAACGGCAACCAGTGGGCCTGGCTCGGCGCCCGCGGCTACCGGGACGTGGCGCCGGGCGAGGCCGTCGTCACCGGCTCCCACCTGGACTCCGTCCCCGACGGCGGCGCCTTCGACGGGCCGCTCGGCGTCGTCTCCTCCTTCGCCGCGCTCGACGAACTCCGCCGCCGCGGCGCGGCCTTCAGCAAGCCGCTGGCCATCGTCAACTTCGGCGACGAGGAGGGCGCCCGCTTCGGTCTGGCCTGCGTGGGCTCCCGGCTGGCCGCGGGCAAGCTGACCGTGGACGCGGCCCACCGGCTCACCGACGCCGACGGCATCACGCTGCCGCAGGCGATGGAGCGCGCCGGGTACGACCCGGAGGCGATCGGCCCCGACGCCGAACGCCTCGCCACCATCGGCGCCTTCGTCGAACTCCACGTCGAACAGGGCCGGGCCCTCGACCTGTCGGGCGACCCGGTCGGCATCGCCTCCGCCATCTGGCCGCACGGCCGCTGGCGGTTCGACTTCCAGGGCGAGGCCAACCACGCCGGCACCACCCGCATCGACGACCGCCGCGACCCGATGCTCACCTACGCCAACACCGTCCTCGCCGCCCGCAAGAAGGCCCGCCTCGCCGGCGCCCTGGCCACCTTCGGCAAGGTCAGCGTCGAACCCAACGGCGTCAACGCCATCCCCTCGCTGGTCCGCGGCTGGCTGGACTCCCGCGCCGCCGACCAGGGCACGCTGGACGCGGTCGTCGCCGAGATCGAACGCGCGGCCGTCGAACGCGGCGACCGCGACGGCGTACGCGTCCACGTCACCCGCGAGTCCTTCACCCCTGTCGTCGAGTTCGAGCACGCCCTACGGGACGAACTCGGCCGCATCCTCGGCGGCGGCATCCCGGTGCTGGGCACCGGCGCCGGCCACGACGCGGGCATCCTCTCCGGCACCATCCCCACCGCCATGCTCTTCGTCCGCAACCCCACCGGCGTCTCCCACTCCCCGGCCGAACACGCCGCCGAGGACGACTGCGTCGCCGGCGTCCACGCCCTGGCCGACGTACTGGAGGGCCTCGCGTGCGCGTGACGTACTGGGCCGAACACGCCTGGCTCAACCCGACCCCTGCCCCCGCCCCGGGCGCGGGGTTGGGGGCAGGGGCTGGGGCTGGGGCCGGCGCGACTGCGGACCCCGGCGCGGGCGCGACTGCGGGCTCCGGCGCGGGTGTAGGAGTCGGCTCGGGTGTCGGCGTGGGGGCCAGCACGGGCGCGACCGCAGGTCCCGGCGCGACGCCGAGCCCCGGCGCGGGCGCAGGGGCC
>NZ_JBEHZD010000343.1:0-8713 GCF_040240285.1 Streptomyces sp. HSW2009
CCCCCCCCCCCCCCCCCCCCCCCCCCGCGCGCGGGGGGGGCGCCGGGCGCGCGGGGGCCCCCGCCGGCGGCCCCCCCGCGGGCCGCCGCGGGGGGCGGGGGGCGGGCCGCCCCCCCCCACCGCGGGAGCGGGCCCGCGAGATCACCGAGGCGGCCCGGGCGCAGCGGCGGATGCCGGTCCTGGTCGCGTACCACGTTCCGTACCGGGACTGCGGCCAGTACTCCAGGGGCGGGGCCGGGGACGGCGCCGCGTACCGCAAGTGGGCGACCGAGTTGGCCGCCGGGATCGGTGACCGCAGCGCGTTGGTCATCGTGGAGCCGGACGCGGTGGCGCAGGTGGTGGACGGCTGCGTGCCGGAGCCGCTCCGCGGCGAGCGGCTCGACCTGCTGCGGCACGCGGTGGTCACGCTCTCCGGGCTGCCGCGCACCCGCGTCTACCTCGACGCGGGCAATGCGGGCTGGGTCCCGGACCCGGCCCGCCTGGTGCCCTCGCTCCGGCGAGCCGGCATCGACTACGCGGACGGCTTCGCGCTCAACGTGTCCAACTTCCACACCACCGAGGCCACCACGGCGTACGGGCGGCGGCTGTCCCGGCTGGTCGACGACGCCCCGTTCGTCATCGACACCTCGCGCAACGGGCGCGGCCCGGCGCCGGACGGCGGCCCGGACGGCGGCCCGGACGGCGCCTGGTGCAACCCGCCGGGCCGGGCCATCGGCCACCCGCCGACCACCGACACCGGGGAGCCGGGCGTGGACGCGTACCTGTGGATCAAGCGCCCGGGCGAGTCGGACGGCGCCTGCCGCGGCGGCCCGCCGGCCGGCCGCTGGTGGCCCTCGTACGCGCTGGAGTTGGCCCGCAACGCGGCCCGGTAGCCCGCGGCCGGGCGGGGCGGCGGGTAGCCGACGGCCCCGGCAGGTCCTGACGCACGGGCGCGGCGCCCGGCTCCGAGTGGGGCCGGGCGCCGCGTGGCGCCTGCCGGGTGGTGGCCCGGCCGCACGGCTCAGGGCAGGTGCACCCAGGTGGCCTTGGACGGGGTGCCCTTGGCGTCGGTGACGAAGAGCATGTACCAGCCGGGCGGGGTGAGCGACCGGTCCTCGGGGACGGAGAGGGTGACCGCGCCGCGCTGGCGGGTGATGCCGAGTTGGATGGAGCGCTGTTCGACGTCGGTGGTGTGGGTGACGGCGCTGGGGCGCATCAACTTGGCGCTGGTGATGCGCTCCGGGTGGCGGGTGCGGTAGGTCGCCCCGCCGCCGCGCTTGAGCTCGCTGGGGCCGGCGCCGAGCGCGGGCCGGTCCTTGGCGAACAGGTACGGCGGGCTGTAGATCTCCACCCGCTTCTCGAAGGTGCCCGGCTGGGTGTTGGCCCGGTCGGCGTAGAGCGGGTCGGAGCCGAACGTGGCGACCCGGCCGTCGGGCAGCAGCAGCGCGGAGGAGTGGTAGTTGCGGCCCACGGTCGGGTCGGCGGCCCGCTGGAAGGAGTTGCTCTGCGGCGCGTAGATCTGGGCCTTGTGGATGTCGCTGTCGCCCTTGCCGCGGTAGTCGTGGGAGCCGCCGGTGGTGAACACCGTGTCGTTCGGGAGGATCACGCTGGACAGGTAGCGGGTGCCCTGCGGCAGGTCCGGCCCCCTCTCGTAGCGCGGCGGGTTCTTCGTCAGGTCGGCGATCGCGGTGCGCGGCGTGGACTTCTTCGACTCGCCGACGCCGCCCCCGCCCAGGATCATCACCTTCTGCTCCTGCGCCGGCGGCAGCAGCACCGAGGTCGACGTCTCGGTCTGGTCGGCGTCGGTGAGCCCGCGCACCGGCTGGAAGGTGTTGCGGCTGAGGTCCCACAGGCCCGGCACGCGGCCCTGGTCGGCCGGCCCGTACCCGGCGTTGGACCCGGAGTAGAAGAGCTTGCCGCCCTTGGTGAGGAACAGTGCCGGATAGGTGGGGAAGTAGTGCCGCGGGGCCTTGGACCACTTCTTGGTCTTCGGGTCGTAGATCTCGTTGATGCCGTTGATGATCTGCCCGACGTCGTCCAGGCCCGACACGGACAGCACCCGCCCGTCGTCGAGCGTGACCAGCGTGGGGTACCAGCGGCTCTCCTGCATCGGGTCGACCGGTACGTAGCGCTCGTCGTCCGGGTCGAACTCGTAGGTGGCGTTGATGCCCTGGTAGTCCTGCTTGTCCAACGTCATCGCCTGGGCGAGGCCGTACACGTCCTGCTTGGCCCGCCCCTTGAGGCCGCCGATCGTGTACTGGGCCGGCTTGTCGCGCAGCCCCGCCTTGCCCTTCTTCACCGATTCGACGAACACCCGGGTCTCGCTGGCCTTGACCACCACCTTGCCGTCCCGGCCCTTGCCCTTGAGCGTCTTCTTCTCCGCCGGGTCGAGCCGGAAGGCGCGGGTGGCCCGGTAGCGCTTGCCGTCGGGGGCGCGGAAGACGGTGCCCTTGGCGAAGCGGCGTCCGCGGTCCGGGTCCTCGTTCTTGACCATCATCGGGCCGGCCGCGCGCTCGACCTCGCCGTCCAGCACCTCGTAGCGCGCGGTGCCGCCGGCCACCAGCATGTTGCCGCCCGGCAGTTGCGAGTGGCCGCCGCAGAACAGGTCCTCGGGGGTGGGGATGAGCTTGAACGTGTCGTTGGCCGGGTCCCACAGGAGGGTGTCGAAGGTGCCCGCGTCGAACCGCTTCTCGTCATTGCCCGAACCCGCGATGAGCAGCACCTTCCCGGTGCGCAGCAGGGCCGCGTGGATCGCCCTGACCCGGTACTTCTCCGGCACCGAGAGCAGCTTCCAGTGCCCGTAGTGGGCCTTGTAGCCGGGCTGGTTGATCTTGTACGCGTGGTAGGTGCGTTCCGCGTAGCTCACGGCCGCCGGGGCGTTGAGGCCGGCGATGACCAGCATGGCCGTCGCGCTGATGGCGGTGGTACGGGCCCGGGGGGTGATCAGGTGGCGCACAGCGAATCCCTCTCTGCCGTGGTGGCGTCCGTCGTCGTGGGCTGGGTGGTCTGCGCCGCGGGGGTGGGGGCCGGCTCGTCGGCCGCCGTTGCGGTCGCGGTGGCCGTCGCCGTGGTCGTCGGTGCCGTTGCCGCTGTCGCCGCTGTCGCCGCTGTCGCCGCTGTCGCCGGTGATGACGGTGGTGACGGTGCGTCGGCCGGGGCGCCGTCCTGCCCGGCGCCGCTTTGCCCGGTGCCGTCCTGTCCGTTGCCGTCTTGCCCGGTGCCGCGGGCCGCCGGCAGCGCGGCCGTGCCCCGGCGCGCGGTACGCCGCGCGCGCAGCAGCCCGCCGCACCACACGGCCGGCGCCGCCAGGCACAGCAGCACCGCGAGCAGCGCCCAGGTGCACATGGCGACGTGGGTGTGGCCGAGGAAGGGCGCGGCCACCAGCGAACCGCCGAAGACCAGACCCCACAGCAGGTGGATGCGGAAGGTCGCGAGCCGGTCCGGGCTCGACGAGTCGCCCTTCGGCGTCACGACGAACCGACTCTTGCGCCGCAGCACCGCATCGCACAGCGACTTCGCGTAGATCGGGGCGGAGATCGCCGACAGGGCCATGCCGGCCGTGCCCGAAGAGCCGCGCGGCTCGTGCGGGCTGACGTTGTGCTTGCGGTTCCAGAGGTAGAGCCCGATCTGGAGCGCCGCCGCATCGCTGTAGAGCATCAGCCAGACCTCCGACGAGATCTGCACGCCGGACGCGCCGAGCCCGAGGAAGAGCGTGCAGGAGAGCGCGGAGAGCACCCAGTTCAGCGCCGACATCGGATAGAAGGTGAGCAGCAGCGAATAGTTGAGCAACCGTCCGGGCGGCAGCGTGGGAATGCCGCGCCAGTACTGCTTGAACAGCGTTTCGTAGGTGCCCCTGCTCCACCGCAGTTGCTGGCTGAAGAAATCCGCCCAGGCGACGGGACCCTCGCCGACGGCCAACACGTCCGGCGTGTACACCGAACGCCATTTGTGGCCCGTCTGCGGATTGCGCGTGCGGTGCAGTTCGAATCCGGTGGCCATGTCCTCGGTGATCGAGTCGTAGAGCCCGCCGATGCCCTTGAGTGCACTGATCCGCACCGCATTGTTGGTCCCCACGAACATGGCCCCGTCATAGGCGTTGCCGGCCCGCTGGATCAGCGCGTGGAAGAGGAACTGCTGGCTCTCCGCCGCCTTGGTGACGGCCGCGTCGTAATTCCCGTACACCTGCGGTCCCACGACGAAGGCGACGTCCGGGTCCCGGAAGTAGCCCAACATGCGCTCCAGGAAATTCGGCAGCGGCACGTGGTCGGTGTCCACACAGGCCATGAATTCGTACGCGTCGCCGTGCGCGTCCAGCCAGGAGTTGTAGTTCCCGTGCTTGGTTCTGGCCCGGAACGGTCCGGTGGGCTGGTTCCAGCGGGCCACGCCCTTGCGCGAGAAGTGCCGCACGCCGAGCGCCGCGCACAACTCCTTGACCTCGGGGTCGTCGCCCTCGTCGAGCAGCCACACGTCCAGCGTGCCGGCGTGCCGCAGCCGCGTCGCCGCCGCCAGCGTGGCGCGCACCATCGCCACCGGCTCCTTGCCCGGCACGAAGCTGGTCAGGAACGCCACCTTGGTGCCGGCCGCGGCGCGCACCGGCACCGGGTCGCGGGCCACCAGCGTGGCGTGGGCGTTGGAGACGACCGTGAACAGCCGGAACACCTCGATGAGCCCGATCGACACGAGCATCACCGCATCGGCGGTGGTCACCCAGCGGGACACGTACGTCCGGTGCACCCAGTGCTCGGGACGCAGCAGCCACACCAGCAACAGCGCGGACACGGCGGGCGCGGCGGCCAACAACAGCGCGGCCCGCACCCGGTGCGGCTCCTGCGCCAGCAGGCTCCGGTAGCGCACCCGGTAGGGCTCGCCCGCCGGCGGCTCGGTGAGCGGCCCGGCCAACTGGCTGTACCGGTCGTAGTCGTAGCGCGTCGGCTGCTTGTCGGCGGCGCCGGGGGAGGGGGCCGTGGACGGGGCAGCAGTCGGGGCGGGGACGGGCGCGGCGGTCGGCCGGGTGGAGGTGGGCGCGTTGTCCGGCGTGGTCTGGCGCGGGGTCGCGTTCGGGCGGTCGGTCGCGGCACGCGTGCCCTTCGTCCGACCGGTCTGACTGGCCTGGTCGGCCTGGTCGACTTGGCCGTTTGGGCCGGTCTGGCTGGGCTGTTCGGGCTGGTCGGGCTGTCCGGCCCGGTTGGTCTGGCCGGCCTTGCGTTCGGCCGTGCCGCGCGGTGCGTCAGCGGGGGCCCGACGGGGCTGGGCGCTCCGGCGCGCGGACGGCTTCGGCGCGGGGTCCGGTTTCGAACCGGGCGCCGGCTTCGGAACGGGCTTCGCGTGCGGAGCGACCTTCGGTGTCGGCACGGCCTTCGGCGACGGAGCGGCTTGCGAAACCGGAGCAGGCTTCGGCGTCGGAACGGATTTCGAAACCGGGGCGGCCTTCGGGTGCGGAGCAGGCTTCGGAGCCGGGGCGGGCTTCGATTCCGGAACGGTCGGCGTGCCCCGGCCGCTTTCGCCGGTGGGCGGGGATTCGCCGGCGGACGGGGATTCGCCGGTGGGCGAGGAATCGTCGGTGGTGTGGGGCGTCGTGGAATCGGCGGATGCGCAGGCGGCTGCCGCACGGTCGCCCCGCCGTGCCTTTTTGGAATCGGCGGCAGCGTCGACCTTCTTGGCCTTCTTCGCTGACGCTCTGACATGGCTGTTCGCAGCCAACGCGGCCTCCCGCGGAACGAGCAGGGCCTGCCTTGCGGCAGCGATAGCCCATCTGGTCTATTCGTCGTCTCATCTGGCAAAAAGGGACGGTAACAACCGAGTGGGCGGGATTGGCTTATATCGGATGATCGGCGCGCCGTGCCGCCCGGAGTCGAATGGCCGAGGAAGTGAAAGTCACACTGTCGGCCTATCTGTGCGCGTCTCGCGTGAATTGCAGATGACTTTCTGTCATGGTTTGGCCGCTTCAGCTCCGCGAATTCCGGAGCTCACGACATCGCTGAGAACCGCTGTTGGGGGGCCGTGCGTGCCGCCAGACAATCGCTCGCCACGAGACCGTCGCTCGCCGCGTCAGGGCGGGTCGCCGGGGAGCAGCCGCGCCCCGGAACGCCGTACGGTGCCGGCCCCCGGTCGCGCCCCGGGCACCCGTGCCGGGCAGCCGCTGACGGTGCTGCACGTCTGCCAGCCGGTGTCCGGCGGGGTGGCCCGGGTCGTCGCCGACCTGGTCGGCGGCCAGCGCGCGGGCGGGCTCCGCCCGGTGGTGGCCTGCCCGCCCGGCGGGACACTGGCCGCCGAGGTCGCGGCGGCCGGGGCGGAGGTCCTGCACTGGCCGGCGCGGCGCGCCCCCGGCCCCGCGCTGGCCGCCGAAACCGCCCGGCTGGCCCGCATCATCCGCACCCTGGACCCCGATCTGGTGCACACCCACAGCGCAAAGGCGGGTCTTGCGGGGCGGCTCGCGGCGGGCCGTCGGGTGCCGACGCTGCATCAGCCGCACGCCTGGTCCTTCGACGCCGCCGACGGCCTGACGCGCGCCCTGGCCGTGCGCTGGGAGCGGTACGCCGCGCGCTGGACCACCCGGCTGCTGTGCGTGAGCGAGGACGAGCGGCTGCGCGGCGTCGCCGCCGGGATCGCCGGCCGCTGGGCGGTGGTGCGCAACGGGGTGGACACCGGCCGTTTCGTACCGCAGGACCCGACCGCGCGCCGCGCCGCCCGCGCCGGCCTCCCCGACCTGTACGAGACGGTGCGGTGCGGGCCGCTGGTGGTGTGCGTGGGGCGGCTGTGCCGACAGAAGGGGCAGGACGTGCTGTTGGCCGCCTGGCCGCGGATCGCCGCCGCGGTCCCGGGGGCACGGCTGGCCCTGGTCGGCGACGGCCCGTACGGCGACCGGCTGCGCCGCGCCGCACCGCCCGACGTCGTGTTCGCCGGCCCGACGCGCGACCCGGCGCGCTGGTACGCGGCGGCCGATCTGGTGGTGCTGCCCTCGCGCTGGGAGGGGATGGCGCTGGCCCCGCTGGAGGCGATGGCCTGCGGCCGGCCGGTCGTGGTCACCGAGGTGACCGGCGCCCGTGAGGGCCTACCGCCGGGACACGCCGCCCACTGCCTGACCCCGCCCGACGACCCGACCGCCCTCGCCCGCACGGTCGCCACCCTGCTGGCCGACCCCGACCGGTGCGCCGCACTGGGCGCGCAGGCCCGGCGCCATGTGTGCGAACGGCACGACGTACGGCGGGTGGGGGCGCAGGTGGGGCGGGTGTACGCGACGGTGCTTGGTGCGGCTGCCGCCACCGCGTCTGGGTGGGGTGGCTCCTCCGCTGGGGCTGTGCCTGCCGCCGCACGGCCTGGGGGCGGTGGCCCCGCTGGCGTCGCCTTGCCCGGGGGTGGCGGTCCGGCTGTCCCGGCTGTGTCCGCCGCCGCACCGCGTGGGCGTGGTGGCCTGTCTGCCGCGGCCGTGGCTGCCGCTGCACCGCCCGGGTGTGGTGGCCCGGCTGTCCCGGCTGTGTCCGTTGCTGAACGGCCTGGGCGCGACGACCCGTCTGCCGCGGCTGTGCCCGCCACTGCCGTGCCTACTGCTGCCGTGCCCGTCGTCGTGTCTGCCGCCGTCGTGCCTGCCACCGGCGCCCGCGCCGTTGCCGAAGCCGCCGACATGGCTACCGCCGAAGCAGCGACCGCCGGAGCGGCAACCGCTGACCCGGCAACCGGCGACATGGCTACCGACGCCGCAGCCGTCGGCCAGGTCCCGGCCGGCAGGCCGGGTGCGGGAACGCCATGACCACGGACGACGTACGGACCGCCGGCGCCGGCCCCGGCGCGGCCCGCACCCCACGCACCCGCGCCGCCGAGCCCACTGCGCAACCCGCCGCCACCGCGCCCGTCGAATCCGACAGCGGCCCGGACCACGACCCCGAGGCCGACGGGGGCACCAGCGCCAGCATCAGCACCCACACCGCTACCGCCGTCGATGGCGGCAGCGGTCCCCGTGTCGCGGCCGGGGCCGACGTCGTGGCCGGGGGCGACGCCGTGTCCGCCGTGTCGGTGTGTGCGCCGCGGGGCGGTGGCGGCGGGGTGTCGCAGTCGTCCCGGGGTCGGGCGCCGTTGCGGCAACGGCTGGCGCCGTTGGTCCTGTTGGCCGCCGACGGCGCGGCCACCGTCGCCGCGCTGCTGCTCGCGAACGCGCTCGGCGCGCTGCACACGCCGAACGCCGCGGATGCGACGGACGCGGCGAACGCGCTGAACGCCGCGGACACGACGGGCGCGCTGCGGACCGCGCTGCCCGCGCTGGTGGTGCTGTTCGCGCTGCACGCGCGCGCCGGCCTCTACCGCCCCGGGCTGTCCGCCGGGGCCCTGGACGAACTCCCCGTACTGGTTCGACACGCCGTGTTGACCTGGTGTGTCGTCACCACCGGGCTGGTCGCGCTCGATCCGGCGAGCACCGCGCGGTGGGGGCAGCTCCTGGCGCTCCTCGCCGCCCACGCCCCGCTGATGTGCCTGGCGCGGGCCGTCGCCCACCGGGTCCTACGCGAGCTGCGCCGCACCGCGCCGTGTCCGGCCCTGGTGGTCGGCGCCGGCCCGCTGGGCGAACGCGTACTCGCGACCCTGCTCGCCACTCCCGCGTACGGCCTGCGCCCGGTCGCCCTGGTGGACCCGGGCCCCGACGGCCCCCCGCCCCCGGGGGCCCCCCCCCCCCGGCCCCCCCCGGGGGGCGGCCGGCGGGAGGTTAGAAAAACCCGAGCACCCGCCGCGGGGGGCGGGGGGGGTG
>NZ_JBEHZD010000344.1:0-8710 GCF_040240285.1 Streptomyces sp. HSW2009
CACGTACACGGCGGGCCGGCTCGCCGCGGCGCGTGCCACCGCCGCGCTCACCGGGGCGGCGCACTGGCCGCTGCCGGGCGAGCGCGGCGCCCCGCACTGGCCGCACGGAGTCAGCGGTTCCCTCACGCACACTGACGAGTTGGCGGTGTGCGTGGTCACCGCGGACCCGCGGTTCGCGGTCGGGCTCGACGTGGAGCCGCTGACGTCGGCCGCCGGCCTGTACGCGGCCCGCCGCTACGCCTGCACCCCCGCCGAACTCGCCCGGGTGGAGACCGCGCCCCACCCCGAACTCGCCGTGCTGCGACTCTTCAGCGCGAAAGAAGCGTTGTACAAGGCGCTGCCCGCGGCGGACCAGGAGGGCCTGACGTTCCGCTCGGTCACCTTGTGCTGGGGGGAGGCGGGGGTCGGGGCTGGCCGTGGGCACGCGGGTGACCGCTGCCGTGCGGGCGACCGCCGCTGTGCAGGTGAGTGCTGCGGTACGGGCGCGAGCCGCGGTACGGGCGAGTGCTGTCGTACGGGCACGCGCCGCTCTGCGGAGGCGTCCGGCTCGGACGCGCGCCACCGTACGGGCGCATGCCGCTGCACGCCCGAACACAGCCAGCCGGGTGATTGCTGTGGCGCGGCCGAGTGCCCCTGCGCGGGCGGTTCGACGGTGCTGACGGTGAGCCCCACCGACCCGGCCCCGGTCGCCCTGCGCGGCGCGCGCGTTCGATGTCACGTCCTCGATGGCCGGCTGGTGTCGGCCGTGTCACTGGCCGTTACGCCGGGCGTGGCAGGGTCCGCTGAGGAGGCGCAGACCGCACCGTACGGGACGGCCGTCGCCCCGCCGCAGCCCCCGTACGCCACGACCTGACCCACCCACCACGGCCTGACCCACCCACCGGACGGCCCGCCCCACCGGCCGACCCACCCACCGACACCCCGGCCCCTGCCCCACCAGCGGGCCACCCACCCAACAGGCTCACCCAACAGGCCCACCCGCCCAAGGCCACACCCACGGCCGCCAGGCCAGGCGGGCCACCCACCCAAGGTGGGACCACCCACTCCAGACGAGCCACCCACCCGGGAAACACACCCAACCCGGGTGAGCCACCCCAGGTCTCCACCTCCCCACCTCCCCACCTCCCCACCGCTCAGTCCGCTCAGTCCCCCCAGTCACGTCCACACCGACCGCCCCGCGACCCCCGTCGTACGCCACGCGTCGTACGCATCCCGCCCACGGCATCGCGCCCGACCTGCGGATGCGTACCGGCCACGCCCCAGGTGGCCGGCGACGGGGCCACGCAGCGTCCAGAGAGGAGAGCGGCGGCCCGCGCGGCCCGCCGCACACGCCACCCCATGAACACACAGACGGTCGCCACCCCGCAGACCCCGTCCGCCGCCGCCCCGCGGCCCGACTGGCGCACCCTGCCCGCGGCGCAGCAGCCCGACTGGCCCGACCAGCAGGCCCTGCGCACCGCCGTCACCGACCTGGAGTCCTACCCGCCGCTGGTCTTCGCCGGCGAGTGCGACCAACTCCGTGCCAAGTTGGCGGCCGTGGCCCGCGGCGAAGCCTTCCTGTTGCAGGGCGGCGACTGCGCCGAGTCCTTCGACGGCGTGGGCGCCGACCAGATCCGCAACAAGCTGAAGACGCTGCTCCAGATGGGTGCGGTGCTCACGTACGCGGGTTCGGTGCCGGTGGTGAAGGTCGGCCGGATCGCCGGCCAGTACAGCAAGCCGCGTTCCAAGCCGACCGAGACCCGCGACGGCGTCACCCTGCCCGCGTACCGGGGTGACTCGGTCAACGGCTTCGCCTTCACCGAGGAGTCCCGCCGGCCCGACCCGGAGCGGCTCAAGCGGATGTACCGGGCGTCGGCCGCCACCCTCAACCTGGTGCGCGCCTTCACCACCGGCGGCTACGCCGACCTGCGCCAGGTGCACGCCTGGAACCAGGACTTCGTGAAGACCTCGCGCTCCGGGCAGCGGTACGAGGCGGTGGCCCGCGAGATCGACCGCGCGCTGAACTTCATGCACGCCTGCGGCGCGGACCCGGAGCAGATGCACACCGCCGAGGTGTACGCCTCGCACGAGGCGCTGATCCTGGACTACGAGGCGGCCCTGACCCGCACCGACGAGCGCACCGGCGACCGGTACGACCTGTCGGGCCACATGGTCTGGATCGGTGAGCGCACTCGCCAACTTGACGGCGCCCACGTGGAGTTCTGCTCACAGATCAGCAACCCGCTCGGTGTGAAGATCGGCCCGAAGGCGACGGCGGACGACGTGCTCGCGCTGATCGACCGGCTTGACCCGCACCGCGAGCCGGGCCGGCTGACGTTCATCGTCCGGATGGGCGCCGGCCAGGTGCGCGACAGGCTGCCCGCCCTGGTCGAGAAGGTCACCGCGTCCGGCGCCCAGGTCGGCTGGGTCTGCGACCCGATGCACGGCAACACCTTCGAGGCACCCAGCGGCCACAAGACCCGCCGCTTCGATGACGTCCTGGACGAGGTGAAGGGCTTCTTCGAGGTGCACCGCGGCCTCGGCACCCACCCCGGCGGCATCCACGTCGAACTGACCGGCGACGACGTCACCGAGTGCGTGGGCGGCGAGGTCTACGCGGACGACCTGGGCCAGCGCTACGAAACGTACTGCGACCCGCGCCTGAACCGCAGCCAGTCCCTTGACCTGGCCTTCCTGGTAGCGGAAACGTACCTGAGCCACTAACCCGCAGCCCGACCCCGAGCCGCTCCCCGCACCCTCGGCCCCTCCCACCCGGCCCCGAACGGAACCCCTGGTTCTCGGCCCCGCCCCGGCCCCGGCAGGCTGGCCCGGCCCCCGTCACAGGACCGGGCCAGCAGCCCGCACCGCGCCCCACCACCCTCACCCGCCCGAACAAGCGACCGCAGAACGGCGGGGTACGGGGCGGGGTACGGGGACGAACTGGCGGGGTGCGCGGGACGGGGTGGGCTACCCGCGGTACGGGGCGGGGCCAGCGGCCGAGAGGGGGCTACGCGCCCACGCCCCGGCTCAGTCGGCCATGTCCTGTGCCTGGTAGCCCTGGAGGCCGACGGCGAAGAGGGGCGGCAGAAGCTGGCCGAGGTACCAGGGGATGTCGGTCAACTCCTCAGCCGCTCCGTACGACCGCCGATGGATGGTCGGCGAGAACGAGAGGCTGAGCCGACCGGGATAGAGGAGCAACAGCCCGCCCGTGCCCGCCTCCCGGTGGTAGAGCGAGAGCCCCGTGCGCTGCCCCTGGCGGTGCGGCGCATCGAGCGCATCGAGAACGTTGCCGACCCCGTGCGGCGGCACGCTGACCCACTCCAGGTCCCCGTCCGCGTCCTGCACGGCGTACGAAATCCCCCGAGGCTCTTCGGGAGACCACCCGCACGCGGCGAGGGCGCGTACGAGCAGTGCCGCCGTGACGGGACTGCGGAAGGTGAAGTCGATGTCTGCGCTCCGGGACACTAGCCGGTCTCCTTCGATATCACTCGCCACGCGTAGTTCTTCTTGGCTAGCCATTTAGTAATGTTTTCTGGGATTGCATTCTCGGATATAAGGGCGAATCTGTGGCCGCCCGCCTCGGCTATTCGGCGTGCGTCGCCCAGGTTGGACTTGAACTTTTCCATAACCTTTGGGTTCTCGTTCGCGAGTTCCCAGAACCTTCCAGATTTTGCCTCGTACCACACCTCGATTCCGTCTCCCGCGGTGAAGGAGCCGTCGAACTCCCTTCCTCCTTCTCGAAAGGATCCGCTGCCCCCTAGCTTCGCCTGAAGTTGATCCTCGTACTCCTTTCCGCGCCGAACCCTATCTCGACCAGATGATGAAGCGGGCGGAGAATCGCCTGGGTTGGATTGGCTCGCTCCAGAGTTCCCTGCCGCCATGAGGACGATCCCTATTACTCCAAGCCCAGCCGCCCGGGCCGCTAGCACATTGGTTGCTGTGCCAGCACCGGCGAGCGCGAGCCCACTCGGGGGAAAGAGGGCGAGAAGGGATAGCAGTAGAAGAGTGAAGCCGAGATATGTGGCTAAGTTGTCCAGGGCATCCAGAAGGTGAAAGTTTTGAAGTACTTTATCGTTGATACCAAGTTGACTATTAGGCATGCGCAGCAGCAGCAGCAGGGAGCTACCCGCGATGCTGCCCAGGCCTACCCATATTCGAAATCGCGCGACGACTTGCGGTTCGGCCAATGGAAGGCCATTAAGGGTATTCCATCGAATGAGAGAAATGGTGACTTGCCATAGAGCCCAGAGCGCTCCGGCTACGGAGAACCCTAGGAGAACTTGAAGCCCGTATCAGTGCAGAATTGATCTGATAGGTTGTCGGCTCCTGGGACAATCCCTATGCTCAGGAAGGCAAGTGCGGGGAGCGAGAGAAATAGGGGGATCAGGGCAGGCCATCTGCGCCTCGTTGTGCTTGAATGGTGAATTAGGGAAATTATTGAACGTGTGTTGAATTTCTGCCAGGCGCCCAGTCGATCGGAAGCGTCTATATCCCTTGCCGCGCTTGCTATGCTGTCGCGCAGTTTGACAACATCAGGGCTATTTTTGTTGGTCTGAGCATAGAGCATAGAGCAGGGAGCGGCGGGCGCGGGCGAAGCGTAGGGAAATAGCCATGGACCAGGGGAATCTCCAGAGTCCGTAACCGCCCAGTGCTTCTAGGCCTGTGCGGCCTGCTCGTTCTGAGTGAGTAAGAATCTCAGGTGCTGATCTCTTGGCTTTTCGAATATGAATCATATCCATAACTATGGAGATTCCGAGGCAAGCTAATGGAATGACCCAAAGTATGTTATTCGCATTTGCTAACAGCTCTTTCGCTGACGCGCTATGCCGATGTTCGGCAGAATAGTTGAAGAGGGTATGTAAGGCGCACGCGAGGGAAAATGGGGCACACCCCCAGAGGCGTGCCCAGCCGCGGTTTCGAATCGCTAGACCTAGCCCCAAGGCGGCCGTCGTTGAGAATGCGAGATGAGGGCTCGTTGGGGTGGTCGGGTCGCTGCCTCCGATTCCTAGAGTTCCGAATGGTGCGGGAAACCATGTGTGGACTATCTGGCTTAAACCCGGAATGTAGGGTGGGGTGAGACTGCTGGGTACCACCCACCCGCCCGCCGTGTGTGCTACAGCCTGATCCACTTCTGGGCTAAGTCGCCCTAATGCCTCTATGAGTCCGAATCCCGCTCCTGAAGCGCCACCAATCAGTACATAATCTGTGAACCCCCACTGGCGACGTACGTGTTTATTTCGGACGGTCAGTAATATAGGTGCGATCTTTAATATTTCTTCTATCGTTGGGCTGATGGTATAGCTCGTAACGGATACTGCCTCGCGTAGGGCCCTCCCTCTTGGCTGATCTGCGATCACACGAGTATAGGAATACTCCAGAATCACTGCGGCGAGGCCGCACGCATAAGCTCCTACCAGGACCGCTAGCAAGACAGTGGACGTTCGCACAGTCCGAGTTGGCGATGCTAATGCCAGGAGCTGGACTACTCCGTAGACGGTCGCGAGGGCCATCAAGGCCACCACTACAGACCCTCGATCTTCTGTCGGCACCGTGAGGTTACGTACCGTCAGGAGTCAGGACAAGACCAACCCGCGCCGTCGTGTCTTCACTTGCAACCGGAGTAGGCGCTGTTGAGCCCAGTTAGTGATTGTGGACAACCTGCCCACCTGGTAAATGAGCGTAGAAACTGACCCGTGAGGCCGATTCTTGGCTGCGCGCACGTCGGGTTGACCGCAACATGAAGGAGCCTGCATAACAGGCGGAGTTGCGGCTAGCCCTGCTCGGGCGGGGTGTGTCGTGCGGGATGGAGCTGGACAGGGCCGAGAGGCGCCTGTGGGGGGGCGACCGCTGCCGGCCCCCCCCAGCCGGCAGCGCGTGAGCGCCGCGTGCCTCCCTTGTGGAAGCCGCGTCGGGCGGAGCAGCAAGGGCGCGTGGGCGGTGACGACGATTGCGCGCCATGGGTTGTGTAGCCGTACGAGAGTGCCCGCTCGCCTGCCGGACATGACTGCGGGTCCGTGCCGGCGCCATCCGGCGCGGGGCGCACTTCGGGCGCACCGCGCCGTCAGCCCTCAGCCGGATATCGTCGTCGCGCCGATCACCGGCACCGGCGAGGTGACCAGGACTTCGGTCAGGAACTTGCCCTCACTGCCGGGGGCGAACGCATAGCTGCGGTTGCTGGTGTTGTGCTCGATGACGACCGTGCGGATGAATCCCTGGTACGTGAACGCCTTTTCGCCGGGCGGTACGGAGAACGTCATGGTCTGGGTCGTGACCGTTGAATACTGCTCCGTGAAGGAGAGCGAAAAGCCCACCGTCAGGGATGCCTTGACGACCTCGATGGAGACCTCGGCCGAGGTTTCCAGCGAGAAGGTCGTGGTGAGTGAGGTCGTGAAGCCGGTGCTCACGCTCTTGGCGTAGCTGGTGGTCGCTGCCGAGCCGGTGTTGTCGATGCAGCCGACGTTCTGGAGGTCGGGGGTGTAGAGGGTCAGGGCCCGGACGGTGCTGGAATCCTGTTGGAAGACGACGGACTGGTCGAACACGTCCTTGGACGCGCCCGGGCGGTCCTGGAAAATCTTCACCCCGGCGGTGGGGACCCGCTCGCCGAGAACGCTCACTTCGTCACTGCTCATGGTCGTCGCTCCTCTCGTACCGGGGTCTCACGGGCACAGGTCGGCGTCGTCGTTCATCTGGTCTTGCAGGGAGACGCTGTTGAATTCGTAGTACGACTCGTAGATGGCCGACCTGAGCCAGACGTCCATCGTGCCGTCCTTGTACGTCTTCTTCTTTTTCTTGTACTGCTTGACCACCAGGTCCCAGGTGACGGACAACGCGCCGGTGCCGTCCACGGCGGGGTAGCCATCTTCGATGGCGGGGTTCTTCACCAGGAAGATGACGAGTTCCTGCGGCCCGGGATGGTAGTCGTCGAGCTGACTGTCCTGGAGGCCGGCTATCTTGTTCGCGAGGATGGCCACCAGGTTCTGCGGCTCGATGCCGATGTCGAGGAACGCACTCGCATTGTCGGCGAGACCGACGTAACTGTCCTTGATGATCTGGGCCGTCGGCGAATCCCAGCGGAACTGGTCCAACTGCTGGTATTTGAGCGTGCCCCACAGCGAACCCGACTGGTCACCGCGGTGGGCGTCCTTCTTGTGGTCCTTCTCCGGCCTGTTCCGCAGACAGTCGAACCGGTCGTGGTTCAGGATGTCCGCCAGATTGTCCATCAGGGTGCCGATGTACTGCTCGCTCTCGTCCGGAACCCACGTCCCGGTGCTGGACGGCACCACGTCGTGCTGGGCGAGGACGGCGAGCAATTGCACGGCGTTCGGATGGGACACCGGCAACTGCTCGTAGAAATCGGCCTCTTGCTGCTGGCGGCCGGTCATGGCGGTGACGAAGTGGGCGCCGCCGGGATTGTCGGCGAGGACGTGGCGCAGGAACGGGCCGGCGCCCGGGTGGTCGCCGAAACCGCGTCCCGACCGCAGGGTGTGCTGGCTCGACTTGACCGCGTGCAGGACGAATTCGAGGGCGGGGCGGGGGAGCGCGGACCGCAGGCCCGCCTGGCGCTTCCCGATGAGGAAGCTCTCCAGGCCGTGCGGATTCTGCGGGAGTCGGCCCGTGACGTCACCGACGTACTGCTGAATTCTGTCGAGCGAGGCCAGCTCACAGCTCAGCCCGAGCTGGACCATGTCGCCCTGGATCTCGTTCGCGTCTGGCTGTTTGGGGGAAGCCGAAATGATCGGCATGTTCTCCTTGCTGGTGGGGGTGCGCTCCCTGAGGTTTTCCACCATTCCGCATGCTCCGCTCACTCGGATGAATTCCGAGATAGGCAAACCGACCGGACACGTGAGGGTGCTCTGCTGGTCTTGTGCGGCTTCTCTCCGGTGCTTTTGCGGTGTCTCTAGGCATCTCTTCGGTGTTCCGTGAGGATGCGCGGATTGCTGGCGCGGAGCCTACCGACGGGCATTCAGGGGAGCTAGCCGTGGAGTCAGCGGAGCGACTTGAATGCGGCGCTCAAACCGGTCCCTCAACGGGCACAGGGGAAACACGGGTTTCACCGCGCGGCGGTGTCCGGGCCGGTGCGCCGCGCTGAGCAGTGTGAAGGGCCGCGCCGGGCGCGTACGCATCGCAGCCGGGGCGCAGACATCTGGCCCGCGCCCCCACCGGAAAGTGGCGCGATATGCCGCGGGCACCCGCCGCCGGCCTCGCCGGACCCCGGGTGACCTCGCGCAGCCCCAGCCCCAGCCCCAGCCTTAGCCCCGGCGCCGGCCCCAGCCCCGGCGCCGGGCGCCGCGCGATCTCGCCGCGTGGGAAGGGGGCTGCGCGTACGGAGTGCAGGGCCCCGTGCCGTACGGGGCGGGCCTCTGCCGTACGGGGATAGGACCCGTGTCGTACGGGATGCGCGGCCCGGGTCCGGGGGCGCAGGCCCACCCATGCCGTACGAGAAGGCCCCATGCCGTACGGAGCCAAGCCCGCAACGCCACGAGGGCGGCCACGTGAAAACGTAGCCGCCCTCGCTCGTGTCGCCGATGCTCACCGGAGCACCGTGGATTCAATAACTACCGTGTTAGTGGAGGGAGTTGGAGGTCTACCGGAGCCGTCGCGTGCGTTATCCCGCCACGCTGATCTGCGGCTCGCCGGACTCCACGCCCGCCTTCTCCATCTCTTCGGCGATCTTCATCGCTTCCTCGATCAGGGTCTCCACGATCTTCGATTCCGGCACGGTCTTGATGAC
>NZ_JBEHZD010000345.1:0-8684 GCF_040240285.1 Streptomyces sp. HSW2009
CCCGGCGGCCCCCCCGGGGCGCCGCGCGGCGGCCCCCGGGCTGGCCGGCCGTCGGACCAGTCCCGCGTTGCGCGCTCCGCCGCCGTGGCGGGCTACCAGGCCCGCGGCCGCGGCGGCGGTGCGGAAGCCGCACAGGCCCTCGAAGGGGGTGAGGGCGCAGATCAGCTCGGGCTTGTGGTTGGCGTCCTTGTAGTTGCGGTGCGGGGCGTCGATCGGGACGCCGCGCTCTTCCTCGTCGGCGTACCCGGCCCGGGCCTGGGCGAGGTCGGGGTGGACCTGGAGGGAGAGGGCGGTGTCGGCGGCGAGCACCTTGAGGAGGAACGGCAGCCGGTCTCCGAAGCGGGCGACGGCGTGCGGGCCGAGTTCGCCGGCCGGGTCGGCGGCGATGACCGCGCCGAGGCTGACGGGGCCGGCGCCGCGGTCGACGTGTGACGGGGCGCCCGGGTGCGCGCCCATCCACAGCTCGGCCTGCGGCTCGCCGGTCGGCTCGGTGCCGAGCAGCTCGGGGATGGCGGTGGGCGAACCCCAGGCGTAGGGGCGCACGGTGTTGGCTAGGCGGTCCATCGAGGGTTCCTGACTGTGTGGATGCGGGCCGCGGGCCGTCGCGGACGGGTCGGGTGGTGGTTCTGCGGCCGGTGCGGGCCGGTAGGGGCTGGTACGGGCCGATGTGCGCGGTGTGCAGGGCGCGCGGTGCACGTGGTGCGCGCGGTGCTCACCGGAGTGGGTGCGGCGTACGGACCGGCGGGGTCCGGGTGCCGGTCCTGGCGCCGGTGGGTGGCCGGCGTGGCTGCGCAAGGTGCGTGCGCCGGGCGGGTGGCGCACACGGTGCGCAAGGGGTGTGCGCCGGTGCCTGGCGGCAGCACGGGTGCGCCCGGGTGGTGCGGCGTACGGGTACGCGTGGTGTGTGGCCCGGGTGGGGTGAGGTGCGGGGGTGGTGTGCGGGACGGTCGCGTCTGCGGTGGGCGGTGCTGCGCTGTGTGGTGCTGTGCAGTGCTGAACTGGGCCGGGCTGTGCAGTGGGAGTGGGTGGGCGGGCAGGACGGACGGGGTGCGGAGGCTAGGCGTCCGTCGAGTGCTCGACGGGCGTGCGGCCCGCGTTGTTCATGATCCCTCTGCGCCGGCAAGCAGCAGGTAAACGGCGGCGAAATCCGTGATGGCGAGAAGCTCTGCGGCGTTCTCCAGGGCCTCTTCGACGGATGGGTCGGCGGATGGTTCGAGTTCGCTGACGGCCGTGTCGTGGGTGAGTGCGAGGTCGCGCGCGGCCGGGGCGGCGGAGAGAACGGCGGCGGCGGGCTGGTCGGTCGGCGCCGGCCGATCACGCAGGAGTACGACGCGGGCCCGGAGCGCCTCCGGCTCGTCCACGCGGTCCCTGAAGAAGTCGTCGGGGTCGGCCCCGCCGGCGAAGGCGCTGGTCAGCAGGGCGCCGTGGATGCGGAGCGCGTCCGGGAGCTCGGCGGCGAGCGCGGGCCTGCCGGCCAGCGCGCCGAGCAGCCGCGCGAAGCGGCGCCCCACAGCAGCGGCCACTTCGCCCTCGGTCCACACCAGCGGGAGCGCGCCGGCCAGTTCGGCGGCGAGCGTCTTGGCCGGGTTGCGGTAGGCCGCCTGGGCCGGGCCGCAGCGCTCGGCGACGCGGTCGAGCCGGTCGGCCACCCGCTCCAGCGTCTCGGGCGGCGCGTGCAGCAGGCCGATCCGGTCGGCGAGCGCGAGGAGCGGGGTGAGCACGGCCCAGAGCGCGCCGGGCGAGGGCACCGCCGGTTGCGCGCCGGCGCGCGGCGCGCCGGGGTGGTCGGCGGGGGCGTGTGGATCGGCCGCGCCGTGCGGGTGGGCGCCGAGGGCGCCGACGGCGGGGGGTTCGGGCCGCGGGTGGGCCTCGCCGGGGGCGAGCGGCGGCGGGTTGTTGCCGCCCTCGCCCGGCTCCGGCCGGTCGGCGTACCGCGGCTGGTCGGCGGCCGGCCAACCGCCCTCGACGGGGCCAGGGCCGGACGCGTCGCGCTCGTACGCGCCGTACCCGGCGGTCTGCGGGCCGGCCTCCGGGAGCGGGGCGGGCGCCGTCGGGATGGGCAGGCCGCGGGCCCGTACGACGGCCTCGGTCAGCGGGGTCTCGGTGGGGCAGACGGCGACGACGGTGCAGCCGCGGCGGTACGCCTGGTCGACGAGGACCGCGAGGCCGGGCTCCGAACCGTCCGGGGTGGTGACGGCGAGCAGGTCGAGCGGGCCGGCCCAGCCGGGCAGCGCCCACCGCAGCGCCCCGGCGGCGGGGGCCACACCGGTCGGGCGGACCAGGGTGACCGGGAGGCTGCCGCCGGCGAGGGCGCCGAGCAGGTCGGCGGTGCAGTCGGCCACGCTGCCCGGGCCGGCCACCAGGATGGACCGCGGCCGGCCGTCGGGCTGGAGGTCGGCGAGGCCCGCTTCGGCGGCGAACCTGGCGGCCGTCCGCACTCGGGCCCCGGACTCCGCGGCGCCCCGCAGCAGCCCGCGGGTGTCGGCGCGCGTCAGTGCTTCGGGGGCGTCCAGGAGCGATTCGTCGAGCATGGTGCGTCGGCCTCCGATCGCCGTGGGGCGGGAACGCGGTACGGCGGTTCAGGCCGGGCGGCGCGCCTCGTCCACCAGGAGTACGGGAATGCCGTCCCGGATCGGGTACGCCAGGCCGCACCCTTCTCCTTCGCAGACCAGCTCGGGTTCGTCGGCAGCCGACTCGTCCCGCAGCGGGGCGTGACACGCCGGGCAGGCGAGGATCTCCAGGAGGCTGGCTTCGACCGGCATGGTCTTCCCTTCGGGACGGGCACAGTGCTGTGCGGCCCAGGGTACCGCCGGGCCCGGAGCGGGGCGCCCGGCGGGCGGACGGACGGCTCCGACCCCGGCGGGCGCGGGTGGCCCCGCCCGGTGGGCCCGTGGCGGGTGCGCCGCGGGGAGGCCCGGCGGGTGCGCGTGGGTGCGCGCGAGGCTGTGCGGTTCGCGCCACAGGCGCGGCAGCCGTATTCGTCATTCGTGGCGTGGGCACGCGCGCGAGGCTGTGCGTTGCCGTGCCCGGACAGGCCGTCGCTGACGGCGGCACTCCGCGGACGGAGCTGCGCGAGAACCCCGCGAACCCTGCGCGGGCGCGACGGGCGGGCGTGGGCCGTGGTGCTTCGCGGGCGGCGCCCCGGGATGGCCGAAGCATCGCGCTTAAGCACTACGCGTACGCGTACACCTGCGCGTACGCGCGGGCGCAGGTCGTAGTTCGCCGGTGCCGGGCACGCGCACCCACACGCGCGGACGCACGTTGGCGGCTCCGGCGCGCACAAGCTGGAAACTCCACGCGCACCCACGCGCGCGTACGCACGAGACCGCTCGCTCCGCCGCCGCCTCGCGGGCGCAGGCGGACGCCGCGCGTACGCACGAGACTCGCGGCGCCGCGGTCACCCTCGTCCAGGAGCGGACGCCACGCGCGCGTCCGCACGACGGCCCCGGGCGGGCCCTCCCGGGGGGGACGGCCGCGGCCGGGGCCGGGCGGGGCTGGGGAACGTACGGGGTGGTCAGCCGCGGACGATGGTCAGGACCTCGTCGCGCACCTGGGCCACCGTCGCCGCGTCCTTTGCCTCCACGTTCAGCCGGAGCAGGGGCTCGGTGTTGGAGGCGCGGAGGTTGAACCACCAGGTGGGGGCGGTGACGGTGAGGCCGTCCAGTTCGTCGAGCTGGACGTCGGGACGGGCGGCGTAGGCGGCCTTGACGGCGGCTGCGCGGCCGGGCTGGTCGGCGACGGTGCTGTTGATCTCGCCGGAGGCGGCGTACCGGTCGTAGCGCGCGACGAGGGCGGAGAGCGGTCCGTCCTGTTCGCCGCGGGCGGCCAGCACGTGCAGGGCGGCGAGCATGCCCGTGTCCGCGTTCCAGAAGTCCCGGAAGTAGTAGTGCGCGGAGTGTTCGCCGCCGAAGATGGCGCCGGTGCGGGCCATTTCGGCCTTGATGAAGGAGTGGCCGACGCGGGTGCGGACGGGCGTGCCGCCGGACTCCTTGACGATCTCGGGCACGGACCAGGAGGTGATGCAGTTGTGGATCACCGTGCCGCCCGGGTGCTTGGCCAGTTCGCGCTCGGCGACCAGGGCGGTGATGGCGGACGGTGCGACCGGTTCGCCCCGTTCGTCCACCACGAAGCAGCGGTCCGCGTCGCCGTCGAAGGCCAGTCCGAGGTCGGCGCCGCCCCCCCCGCCCCGGGGCGGGGGGGGGGCGATGGTGTTGGGGGGGGGGGGGGTGGGCGGGGGGGTGGGGAACGTTGCGGCCAGCGCGAAGTAGAGCGGGTCGGGGGGGATGGGCAGCCCGTCGAAGACGGTGGGCACGGTGTGCCCGCCCATGCCGTTGCCCGCGTCGACGACGACCTTCAGCGGCCGGCTCTCCGTGAGGTCGACCAGGGACCGCAGGTGGGCCGCGTAGTCGGCGAGCACGTCGCGCTGGCTGATGGTGCCCCGGGTCGCGGCCGGCTGCGGCGCGCCCTCCTGCGACCAGCGCTCGACCAGGGCGCGGATGTCGGCGAGCCCGGTGTCCTGGCCGACGGGGGCGGCGCCGGCGCGGCACAGCTTGATGCCGTTGTACTGGGCCGGGTTGTGGCTCGCGGTGAACATCGCGCCGGGCAGGTCGAACGCCCCGCTGGCGAAGTACAGCTCGTCCGTCGAGCACAGGCCGATCTCGGTGACGTCGACGCCGAGCGCCGCCGCGCCCTCGGCGAACGCCCGGGACAGGCCCGGGGACGACGGCCGCATGTCATGGCCGACGACGATCGCGTTTGCGTCCGTTACCTGCGCGAACGCCGCGCCGAACAGTGCGGCCAGTGCTTCGTCCCACTGGTCAGGGACGACCCCGCGCACGTCGTACGCCTTCACGATCTGCGACAGATCAGCCACGGCCTACTCCTTTTGGGCATCGTGGATGGGGGCCAAATCTACCGGGGGGGGTTGGCGGGCCGCCGTGCGGCCGGCCCTTCGCGCAGCGGGGCCCGCGGGGCCGGTGGCGCCCCGCGTTCGGCCGCGGCACCGGCACCGTGCGGCACCGGCCGGGAGCGGGCGACCGGAGGGCTCGGAGCGGGCGGGTCGGGCCGCCGTTGCCCGGCCTTCGGGGCCGCCGGCCGGTGCGGGTACGCCCACGGGCCTGGGGCGGGAGGGTCTGCGGCGCGGGGCGGGGTGGCCACGGTGCGGAATGGGGAGGCCCGCGGCGCGGGGCAGTGGCGTCGGCAGTAGGGGCGCTTCTCCGGTGCATGGGCGCGCGCGGGCGTACGCGGGGCGCGGAGACGCCTCGGGCCGTGCCGTACGGCCGGCGTCGCATGCGGCGTATGCGGGTCGGCGGCCTGGATGGCTGGGGCGTACGCGGGGGTGATGGGGCGGCGTACGGGTTGCCGGCCCGGTCGCGGGGGTCGCGTCGGCCGGCCGTCGTGGACCGGGTCGGCCAGCCGTCGTACGGGCACTCGGGCCGCGGGGCCACGAGGGGCTGCGACGGGGCAGGCGTAGGCGGCGCGGTGGGTCGGATTCAGGGTGGCTTGTGGGGTCAGTGGGGTTCGTACGGCTGTCGCGATCGACGGGATCGACGGGGCCGGGGAAGGGCGTGAGGCTGTCGCGATCAGCACGACCTGCGGGGTCGGAGAGGTCCGCGGGGCCGTCGCGTTCGGCGGGCCCCGCCGGGATCGGACGGAAGCACCCACCCGAGCAGCAGAAATCCACGATGTGCAGGGGGCCGTCACCCTCCGCGAGCTCCCCGAGGCCCGCCAGGAGCACCCTCCTCGGAAGCAGCCAGGCCGCCCCGGCATCGGGAAAGCCGCCCCACGAAACCGTCGGCAAGGGCCCTCCGGAGCACGCCCCCAGGCAACGCCCCGCACACAGGCAACGCCCGCAGAGAACGCCCACGGGCAGCGTCCCAGGCACAACACCCTCAGCCCAGCATCCACCCCAGCACCACCGTGCTCTGCGCCAGCACGATCAAGCACATGACCAGCAGCAGGCCGAGGCTCCACGGGAGCACCTTGCGCAGGAGGGCGCCCTCGCGGCCCGGGAGGCCGACGGCCGCGCAGGCGATGGTGAGGTTCTGCGGGGAGATCATCTTGCCGAGGACGCCGCCCGAGCTGTTGCCGGCGGCCAGGAGTTCGGGGGCGATCCCCGATTCGCGGGCGGCGGTCACCTGGAGGCCGCCGAAGAGCGCGTTGGCCGAGGTGTCGGAGCCGGTGACGGCCACCCCGAACCAGCCAAGCACCGGCGAGAGGAAGGCCAGGCCGGCGCCGGCCGCCGCGACGCCGTGGCCGATCGTGGCCGCCTGGCCGGACAGGTTCATCACGTACGCGAGGGCCAGTACGGAGGTCACGGTCGCGAGGGCGGAGCGCAGTTCGTGCACCGTGGCCAGCCATTCGCGCAGCGCGGCCCGCGCGGGCAGCCGCAGCACCCGGACGGTGCCGAGGCCGGCGAGCAGGACCAGGGTGCCGCCGGTGGCGACCAGCGGCAGCGTGAAGTCGTTGCCGCCGACGCGTTCCCCGGCGTCGTTCACCACGTCGAGGAACGGCCAGTCGAAGGTGCGGTCCGCGCGCGCCAGCAGCTCCTTGACCGGGCCGAGCTGGGCCACCGAGAAGACGCCGACGATGAGCGCGTACGGGGCGTAGGCACGCAGCACCTCGGGGCGCGGGTCGGCTGGTTCTGCGTCAGTCGTGGGGGTGCCGACGAGCACGGCGGCCCGTACCGGTTCGCTGGCGGGGCGGCGCGCGGCGGGGAGCGCGACCAGGGCCGCCGCGCCGGCGAGCGCGGCGCCGACGTCGGCCAGTTGGGCCGATACGTAGCTGGCCGCCACGAACTGTGCGAGTGCAAAGGCGAGGCCGCAGGCGAGCGCCGGCTGCCAGGTCTCGCGTACCCCGCGCGCGCCGTCGACCAGGGCCACCAGGAGCAGCGGCACCACCAGGGCGAGCAGTGGCGTCTGCCGCCCGACCGTGCCGGCGACGGTGTCCAGCGGCAGGTCGGTGACGCGGGCCAGGGTGACGACCGGGGTGCCCATGGCGCCGAAGGCGACCGGCGCGGTGTTGGCGACCAGGGCGAGAACCGCCGCCTTGACGGGGTCGAAGCCGAGCGCGACCAGCATCACCGCACAGATCGCCACCGGCGCACCGAAGCCGGCCAGCGCCTCAAGCAGCGCCCCGAAGCAGAACGCGATCACCAGCGCCTGCACCCGCGGGTCGGTCGAGAGCCGTCCGAAGGAGCGCCGCAACACGTCGAAGTGCGCGGTGCGCACCGTCATCCGATACACCCACAGGGCGTTGACGACGATCCACATGATGGGGAAAAGACCGAACAGCGCCCCTTGCGCACCGCTGGCGAGCGTCTGCCCGATCGGCATGTCGTACGCGCCCCACGCGACGAGGACGGCGACGGCCAGGCCGGCGAGCCCCGCGCGCTGCGCCCGTACCCGGGCCGCGCCGAGCAGGACCAGGACGGTCACCAGGGGAAGGGCGGCGACGAGCGCGGACAGCGCGAGCGAGCCGGCGACCGGCTCCAGTTGCTGAACGAACAAACGGACCTCCCGGACTCATGGAATGGTCGTGTCCGCGACAAGTTGCAGTCAATGAGGCGCCGTTCGCCATGGCGCGTACGCGTCGTTCGGGGTCTGGATCGGCCTGCGCGGTGCCGGCTGCGGGCGAGCGTCCTCGCCCGCGTGCGAGGCGCCTGATGCACCGTCGGCAGCAGTGCCGCGACGCCCGGCGGAGCCAGCGGGTCCGGTGGTGGGCGCGGGGCCGGGGAGCAGGGAGCCGGCCGGGATCAAGGTGGTGGGCGGCGGGCCCGGTGTCGTCGCAGCCGTGCCGGGCGGGTCGCGCCCGGCGGCGCGTCAGCGGGGAGCGGCCGGGCGGGTCAGGAGGCGGGGGAGCGGAGGACCCGCAGATGGGCTCGGCGGGCGACCTCCATCGGGTCGACCTCGCGGCCGTGCGGCGAGGTGGGTGTCGTGCCGGGCGCCCGGTCCTGGGGGCGGGCGGCCTCGCGCACCGCGTTGGCGAGCGCTTCGAGGTCGTCGCCGCTGGGCCTGGTGGGCCCGGCGTCCACCGCGAGCCGGACGACCTCCCAGCCGCGCGGCGCCGTGAGCCGCTCCGAGTGCTCCGAGCAGAGGTCGTAGCAGTGCGGTTCGGCGTAGGTGGCGAGCGGTCCGAGGACCGCGGTGGAGTCCGCATAGACGTACGTCAGCGTCGCGACGGCGGGACGACCGCACGCGGTGCGCGAACAGCGACGTACAGGGCTCACGACGTTGGACGGTACCGCACTCTTGAACGGGCCGCGAAGACTCTCCATGACCTCACTCCACCGTGTCGTCCTCGTTCATCCTATGAACCCGGCGGCCAGCCAACCAGCCTGACCTGCGGAAGGCCAGCGAACTCCGGCATTCGCCCAGGATGATTCCTGTCACCATTCGATCCCATTGACGCCCCGCACCGCGCGCTGTGACGGGCAAGAGGCACCCTTATGTGAACGCGAAGATGGCTGGAACGTTCAACCCTGAACAAGGGGCGTCCCACCCCGGGATCGCGCTGCCCGGGGCACCCGGCGGCTACTCTCGTCAGTGATGGACACCCCCGTACCTCCCCCAGCCCGCCCGGGGGGGCCCCCCCCCCCCCCCCCCCCCCCCCGCCCGCCCGGCTATTAAAAAAAACCCCCCCCCCCCCCGCCACGCGGACGCGGGGTGCGAGGGGCGTGGGGTAAA
>NZ_JBEHZD010000346.1:0-8675 GCF_040240285.1 Streptomyces sp. HSW2009
CTTGACCCGGCTCACCGTGACCGACTCGACGGCCGCCCCCCCGGGGCCCCCCGCGGCGGGCGGGGCCCCCCCCCCCGGCGCGGCCGGCGGGGGGGGGGGCCGGCCGGGCCCGCGGTGGCGCCGCCTAGAGCGGGGTGACGTAGGCCCCGGCGATGCCGCCGTCCACGAGGAATTCGGCCGCGTTGACGAAGGAGGCGTCGTCGCTGGCGAGGAAGGCGACGGCGGCGGCGATCTCCTCGGGCTCGGCGAACCGGCCCACCGGTACGTGCACCAGCCGGCGGGCGGCCCGCTCCGGGTCCTTGGCGAACAACTCCTTCAGCAGCGGCGTGTTCACCGGGCCCGGGCAGAGCGCGTTGACCCGGATGCCCTCCCTGGCGAACTGCACGCCGAGTTCGCGGGACATCGCCAGCACGCCGCCCTTGGACGCGGTGTAGCTGATCTGCGAGGTGGCCGCGCCCATGACGGCCACGAAGGAGGCGGTGTTGATGATGGAGCCCTTGCCCTGGCGCTGCATGTACGGCAGCGCGGCCTTGCAGCACAGGTAGACGGAGGTGAGGTTGACCTCCTGGACGCGCTGCCAGGCGGCCAGCCCGGTGGTGAGGATGGAGTCGTCGTCGGGCGGTGAGATGCCCGCGTTGTTGAAGGCGATGTCGACCGAGCCGTAGGTGTCGTACGCGGTCTTGAAGGCGGCCTGTACCTGTTCCTCGTCGGTCACGTCCACCCGGACGAACACCCCGCCGACCTCGTCGGCCGCGGCCCTGCCGGTCGCCTCGTCGATGTCGGCGCAGACCACGCGGGCGCCCTCGGACGCCAGCCGGCGGGCGGTGGCGAGGCCGATGCCGCTGCCGGCGCCGGTGATCACGGCCGTACGGTCCACCAGCCGCCGACAGCCGGCGGCGCCCGGCGCGGCGGCGAGAGCGGAGGCGGAGGTGGGTTCGGGGGCGGGAGCGGAGGCGGAGGTGGCTGCGGGCACGGGGGCGGTCGGGCCGGTGGGGGAAGCCAGGCTCGTTGAACCCGTCTGGTCGGGGCGTTCCGTCACGTCAGTGCTCCTCGGTGGCGATGAAGACGTTCTTGGTCTCGGTGAAGGCTTCGAGCGCCGCGGGGCCGAGTTCGCGGCCGAGTCCGGAGCGCTTGAAGCCGCCGAAGGGGGTCGCGTAGCGGACGCTGCTGTGCGAGTTGACTGCGAGGTTGCCGGCGGCGACGGAACGGGCGACGCGGACCGCGCGGCCCACGTCACGGGTCCACACCGAGCCGGCGAGGCCGTAGTCGGTGGCGTTGGCGAGCCGTACCGCCTCCGCCTCGTCGGCGAACGGCAGCACCACGGCGACCGGCCCGAAGACCTCTTCGGTGGCGACCGGGCTGTCCGGGGCGGCCTCCAGGACGGTCGCCGGGTACCAGAAGCCCTTGCCGGTGGGGGCCGTGCCGCGGATGGCTGCGGGCGCGTCCTCGGGGACGTAGGACCGTACGCGCTCGCGCTGTGCCGCGGAGATGAGCGGGCCCATGGCGGTCGCGGGGTCGGCCGGGTCGCCCACCGTGAAGGCGTGCACGGCCGGTTCGAGCAGGGTGAGGAAGCGGTCGTAGACGGAGCGCTGGACCAGGATGCGGGTGCGGGCGCAGCAGTCCTGGCCGGCGTTGTCCAGGAAGGCGGCCGGGGCGCTGGCGGCAGCGGCCTCGATGTCGGCGTCGGCGAAGACGATGTTGGGGCTCTTGCCGCCGAGTTCCAGGGTGACCCGCTTCACCTGCGCGGCGCAGCGGGCCATGATCTGCTGGCCGACCCGGGTGGAACCGGTGAAGACCACCTTGGCCACGCCCGGGTGGTCCACCAGGGCCGTGCCCACCACGGGACCCGCACCCGGCAGCACCTGGAACAGGCCGGGTGGCAGCCCCGCTTCGAGCCCCAGTTCGGCCAGTCTGAGCGCGCTGAGCGGGGTGGTCTCGGCGGGCTTGAGGAGTACGGCGTTGCCGGCGGCGAGGGCGGGGGCCAGGCCCCAGGCGGCGATCGGCAGCGGGAAGTTCCACGGGGCGATGACGGCCACCACGCCGAGCGGTTCGGCGAAGGTGACGTCGATGCCGCCGGCGACCGGGATCTGACTGCCGATCAGCCGCTCGACGCCGCCGGCCGCGTACTCCAGCAGGTCACGGGCGTTGCCGGCCTCCCAGCGGGCGTTGCCGATCGGGTGCCCGGCCTCGCGCACCTCGATCGCGGCCAACTCCTCGACGTGCTGGTCGACGACGGCGGCGAAGGCCCGCAGCGCCCTGGCCCGGTCGGCGGGGGCGCGGCCGGCCCACTCCCGCTGGGCCGCGGCGGCCCGGGCGACGGCCCGGCCGGCGTCCTCCGCAGTGGTGGCCGCGACGGTGGCGATGACCTCCTCGGTGGCCGGATTGAGCACCTGGTGCTCGGTCGGGGGTGCGGCCTGGGGCACGGGTGGGCTCCTCACGTGGGTGGTGTGCGTCGGGGAGGGGGCCTGGTGGCGGGGTGCGGGTCGCTGGGTGCGGGTCGCTGGGTGCGGGCGGCTGGGTGCGGGCGGCTGGGTGCGGGTGGCGCGCGCCCGACACTTCACGCATCGCCCAGCTCACGCCCCGCCCCACACATCGCACGCCTCACGCGTCCCACGTCCCACACGCATCACATGCGTTCGAAGGAGCGGTAGCGCTCCCAGTCGGTCACGGCGGTGTCGTACGCCTCCTGTTCGACGTGGGCCATCCGCAGGTAGTGCTCCACCACCTCGTCCCCGAAGGCGGTGCGGGCCAGGGTGCTGGTGGCCCAGCGGTCGGCGGCCTCGCGCAGTGTCGCCGGCACCCGCTCGGCGTCGCTGGCGTACGCGTTGCCGGTGCACGGCTCGGGGAGTTCGAGTTGTTCGTCGATGCCGTGCAGACCGGCGGCGACCATGCCGGCGACGGCGAGGTAGGGGTTGACGTCGCCGCCCGGCAGCCGGTTCTCCAGCCGGTGTCCCAGCCCGCGCCCGACCACGCGCAGCGCGCAGGAGCGGTTGTCCGGGCCCCAGGCGACGGCGGTGGGCGCGAAGGAGCCCGGGCGGAACCGCTTGTAGGAGTTGATGTTGGGCGCGTACAGCAGGGTGAACTCGCCGAGCGCGGCGAGTTGGCCGGCCAGGAAGTGCCGCATGGTGCGCGACATGCCGTGCGGGCCCGTGTCGTCGGCGAACACGGGCCGGCCGGCCGCGTCGCGCAGCGAGAGGTGGATGTGGCAGGAGTTGCCCTCGCGCTCGTCGTACTTGGCCATGAAGGTGAGGGCACTGCCCTGTTGGGCGGCGATCTCCTTGGCGCCGGTCTTGTAGAGGGCGTGCTGGTCGCAGGTGGTGAGCGCCTCGTCGTAGCGGAAGGCGATCTCGTGCTGGCCGAGGTTGCACTCGCCCTTGGCCGACTCGACGGTGAGCCCGGCGCCGGCCATCTCGGTGCGGATGCGGCGCAGCAGCGGTTCGATGCGGGCGGTGCCGAGCACGGAGTAGTCCGCGTTGTACTGGTTGGCCGGGGTCAGCCCGCGGTAGCCGGCGTCCCAGGCGTGCTCGTAGCTGTCCCGGAAGACCATGAACTCCAGCTCGGTGCCGACGTGGGCGCGCCAGCCGCGGGCGGCGAGCCGGTCCAGTTGGCCGCGCAGCACCTGGCGCGGCGAGGCGACCACCGGGCTGCCGTCGTGCCAGCTCAGATCGGCGGTGAGCAGGGCGGTGCCGGGCTGCCAGGGGATGCGGCGCAGCGTGCTCGGGTCGCCGTGCAGCGCGAAGTCGCCGTAGCCGTTGTCCCAGGAGGACATGGCGTACCCGCCGACGGTGTTCATCTCCACATCGACGGCGAGCAAGTAGGCGCAGCCCTCCGCGCCGTGTTCGAGGACCTGGTCGAGGAAGAACGGGGCGGCGAACCGCTTGCCCTGGAGCCGGCCCTGCATGTCGGTGAAGGCCAGCACGACGGTGTCGATCTCGCCGGCGGCGACCAGGGCGCGTAATTCCTCGACCGGCAGCGGGGGCGTGCGTTCTGCCACGGACGGGCCTCCTGTCGATCTGACTGGAGGTCTTAAGGTAGGCCGGCGGACCATTGGTTGGGAAGGAGCCGCGACGGGGGGTGGGGCCGGTGGACACCGACGGGGGCGCCCGGCGGCGCGGGCCCGCGCGATCGGCCCAGCTCGCCGCCGTACTGCGGCCGGTACGGGCCGGCAACGGCTTCGAAGAGGCGCTGGAACAGATACTCCAGGTGGTGCGACTCGGCCTGGTCCCGCCCGGCGAACGACTGCCGGCGGAGCGGGAGTTGGCCGATCTGCTACGGATCAGCCGGGTCACGCTGCGCGAAGTCCTGAAGGTCCTGAAGGACCAGGGTCTGGTGGAGAGCAGGCGCGGCCGGTACGGGGGCACATTCGTACGGGCCAGGCCGGCGGCGGGGCTCGCGGCGGGGCCGGCGGCCGACGCGCGGCGGGAGTTGCGGCGCCGGGTGGCGGTGGCTGGCCTGGCTGGTCTGGCCGATCTGGAAGACGCGCTGCGCTTCCGTGAGGTGCTGGACGTCGGCGCGGCCGGGCTGTGCGCCGAGGCCGGCCTCGGCCCGGAGCACGCCGGACAGGTGCGCGCGGCGCTGGCCGCCACCCGCGATGCCGCGCCCGCCGACTACCGCCGCCAGGACACGCTCTTCCACCTCACGCTGGCCCGCCTCGCCGGCTCCCGCTCACTGGCCGAGCAGTACGCGGCGGCCCGCGCCCGGGTGAACGAACTCCTGGACTGTGTACCGCTGTTGGTGCGCAACCTGGAGCACTCGCAGGCCCAGCACGCGGCGCTCGCCGATGCGGTGCTCGCGGGCGATGCGGACCGCGCCCGTACGGTGATGCGGGAGCACTGCGCGGGCACGGCGGCCCTGGTGCGCGGGTTTCTGGCCTAGCGGGCGGATGTTCGACCCCCGCCGGGGGCTTGCGCCGTCCCGGGCCGAGCGACAAAGGTGTGCCACCGCACCTTTCTCCACCCGCCAGCGCGCCACTCCCCCGCCCCGCCCCACGACCGCGCGTCCGCACCCACCCGCCGTGCACCGCACCTGAGCACCGCACCTGAGCATCCCCGGGCCGCACGCCGCCGCGCACCGGTCCGTGGCCACCCCTCATTGAACCCGGCCGGTCATCGGCGGCCCGGCCGGCCCCGGCTGGACTGCTCGATTCTTCGTCCTTCCCCTTCGGCAGGCGGGAGCGCCCATGACCGACGGACCCGAACCGACCCGTACCCCGGCGGGCGACGAACCCGGGCGAGACCGGGGCGAGCCCCCGTCTCGGGGGCCGGCCACCCGCCGGGCGACCGGTGACACGGCCGACGATCCGGCCGACAAGGCGACCGACAAAACGACCGACAGGACCGCCACCGGGGCCATCGGCGAAACCCCCGACGGAACCTCCGACGACCAGCGCTACCTGGAGCGCCGCACCCTGCGCCGCGGCACCGCGGGCCCGGTCCTGCTCACCGGGCTCGGCGTCGCCTACGTCGTCTCCGGTGACTTCTCCGGCTGGAACGCGGGGCTCACCGAAGGCGGCTTCGGCGGCCTGGCCGTCGCCGCCGCGCGGATGGGGCTGATGTACACCTGCCTGGTCTTCTCGCTGGCCGAGTTGGCGGCCGTGCTGCCCACGGCCGGCGGCGGCTACGGCTTCGCCCGGCGCGCCCTCGGCACCTGGGGCGGGTTCCTGACCGGCACCGCGATCCTCATCGAGTACGTGCTGGCGCCGGCCGCGATCTCGCTGTTCATCGGCGACTACGTGGAGTCCCTCGGCCTGTTCGGCCTGGAGACGGGCTGGCCGGTCTACCTGGCCTGCTTCGTGCTGTTCACCGGCATCCACCTGTGGGGCGTGGGCGAGGCGCTGCGGTTCAGCCTGGTGGTGACCGCCATCGCGGTGGCCGCGCTGATCGTCTTCGCGTGCGCGGCGGCCACCGAGTTCTCCGCCGACGCGCTGCACGACATCCCGGCCGACCACGACGCCTTCGGCGCCAGTTCCTGGCTGCCCTTCGGCGTCCTCGGCATCTGGGCCGCCTTCCCGTTCGGCATGTGGTTCTTCCTCGGCGTGGAGGGGGTGCCGCTGGCGGCCGAGGAGACCCGGGACCCGGCCAGGGTGCTGCCCCGCGCGATGGCCCTCTCGCTGGGCATCCTGCTGCTCCTCGCCCTGGTCACCTTGGTCACCGCGCCCGGGGCCCGCGGCGCCGGGCCCATCGCCGACGGCGGCGACCCGCTGGTGCGGGCGCTGCAACCGGACGGCGAGCCCACCACGGCCAGCAGGATCGTCAACTACGCGGGCCTGGCCGGCCTCGTCGCCTCCTTCTTCTCGCTCATCTACGCCGGCTCCCGGCAGCTCTTCGCCCTCTCCCGGGCCGGCTACCTGCCCCGCGCACTGTCCCTGACCAACCACCGCAAGGCGCCCTACCTGGGGCTCCTGGTCCCCGGGGCGCTCGGTTTCACCCTGGCGGCGGCGAGCGGCGACGGGGCGCGGATGCTCAACGTGGCGGTGTTCGGCGCGACCATCTCCTACGCCCTGATGGCCCTCTCGCACCTGGTGCTGCGGCGCCGCGAACCCCATCTGCACCGCCCGTACCGCACCCCCGGCGGAGTGCTGACCTCCGCGCTGGCGCTGGTGCTCGCCTGTTCGGCGCTGGTGGCGACGTTCCTGGTGGACCGGGTTGCGGCGGTGATCGCCCTCGGCGTGTACTGCGTGGCGCTGGCCTACTTCGCCTGCTACAGCAGACACCGACTGGTGGCGTCCGCGCCCGAGGAGGAGTTCGCGGCCCTCGCGGCGGCGGAGGCCGAATTGACCCGCGACTGATCTGGAGGCGTCCATGGCCAAGCCGGTCATCGGCATCAGCACCTATCTGGAGGACGCCGCGCAGTGGCGCGAGTGGCGGTTGCCGGCCGCGCTGCTGCCGGTCGGCTACCACCAACTGGTGCAGCGGGCGGGCGGCCTGGCCGTGCTGCTGCCGCCCGACCCGGCGCCAGACGCCGCCCGGCAGGCCGTCGCCCGCATCGACGGCCTGGTCATCGCGGGCGGCCCGGACGTCGACCCGGCGCGGTACGGGGCGGCGCCGCACCCCGAGACGGGCCCGCCGGCCCGTGCCAGGGACGCCTGGGAACTGGCCCTGCTCGGCGCCGCTTCGGAGGCCGGCCTGCCGCTGCTCGGGATCTGCCGGGGCATGCAGTTGCTGAACGTGGCGCACGGCGGCACGCTCCTCCAGCACCTGCCCGAAGCGGTGGGCCACGGCGGCCACGGCGGTCCGCCCGGCACCTTCGCCCGGCACCGGGTCACCCCCGTACCCGGCACGCACACCGCCCGCGTACTGCCGGCGCCGCTGTCCGTGCCGACCTACCACCACCAGGCCGTGGACCGGATCGGCACCGGTCTGACCGCATCGGCCCACGCGACCGACGGCACGGTGGAGGCTCTGGAGTTCACCGCGCCCGGCCCGTTCGCGCTGGCCGTCCAGTGGCATCCGGAGGCGGCCGACGACACCCGGCTGATGCGCGCCTTGGTGACGGCGGCGGCCGGGCGGGAGGCTCCGGCCGGCTCGTAGGGTCCCTCTGGCCCCGGCAGTCCGGGCAGCCCGTGCAGTCGGGGCGGTTGTGTGGTTCACGCGGATCTCAGATGTCGCGCTGGCCATGCCGGGCACGAGCACCCGGTCCGCTCGGTACGCGCCGCCCTCGCCGGAGCCCAGCCCCATGCCGAGGGCCCGGCCCCCGGCCAAGGGGTCCGGCCCCTCACGCCGCCGCGCCGCTCCCCCGCCGGGTCAGGCCCAGCAGGTCGCGGGCCGGGCCTGCGGGGCGGGCGCCGACGGGCCAGACCGCGCGGAGCTCGCGGCGCAGGTCGGCGCCGTCCACCGCGACCTCCACCAGCCGGTGCGCCGACAACTCGTCACCGACGGCGAGTTCGCTCAGTACGGCCGGGCCCGCGCCGCTGACCGCCGCGGACTTCACCGCGGTGGTGGAGGCCAGTTCGAGCAGCGGCTCGGCCAGCCCGCCGTGCGGGTGCAGGGCCGTGTCCAGCACCTGCCGGGTGCCCGAGCCGTGCTCGCGCAGGATCAGCGGGGCCGCCGCGAGCTCGGCCGCCGGCACCGGGCCGCGCCGGCGCGCCCACCGGTGCCCGGGTGCCGTCACCACCACCAGCCGGTCCCGGCCGATGACCGCCCCGTCGAGGCCGGGCGGCGCCGCCACCCCCTCCACGAAGCCCAGGTCGGCCTCGCCGTCCCGCAGCCGGCGCGCCACCTCCGTCGAGTTGCCGGCGAACAGCGAGACCGCCGTGCCCGGCCGGCTCGCCCGCAGCGCGATCAGCCAGCCCGGCAACAGGTACTCGGCGATGGTCATGCTCGCGGCGACGCGCAGCCGAGAGTCCCGGCGGTCACGCAGCGCGAGCGCGCCCACGTCGAACGCCTCGGCCGCCTCCACGATCCGCCGCGCCCACTCGGTCACCAGCGTTCCGGCGTCGGTCAGCCGCGAGCCGCGCGGCGAGCGTTCCACCAGCGTGACGCCCAACTGTCGCTCCATGGACCTGATCCGGCCGCTCGCCGCGGGCTGGCTGATGCCGAGCTCCCGGGCGGCCCGCCCCAGGCTGCCCAGCCGGGCGACGGCGAGCAGCAGCTCCAGCGCGCCGAGGTCGGGCACCCGCCCGTGGCGGCCGCGCCCCGCGTCCACGCGCGGGCGCTTAGACACCAATGACGCAGCCG
>NZ_JBEHZD010000347.1:0-8650 GCF_040240285.1 Streptomyces sp. HSW2009
GCTGGGGTGGGGGGGGGGGGGGGTGGGTGCGGGGGGGGGGGGGGGGGGGGGGGGGGGGGGGGGGGGGGGGGGGGGGCCCCCCCCCCCCCCCCCCCCCCCCCCCCCACGCCCTGCCGGACGTCAACCCACCGACGAGTAGGCCACGACCCCGCGCAGCAGCCCGTCCACGGCCCGGCGCGCGTTGCGCGGGACCGTGCCCTCCGCGGGTGCGGCCACCGCTATCTGGCCCAGCACGTCGATGAGCTGCTTGCACCAGCGCACGAAGTCGCCGGCCGGCATCTCCACCTCGCGCAGCACGTCGTCCAGGCCGTGCCCGGACGCCCAGCGGTAGGCCGCCCAGGCGAAGCCCAGATCGGGTTCGCGCTGGCCGACGCCCTCCGCCTGGCTGATCTTGTGGTCCTCCTCCAGGGCGTCCAGCCGGCCCCAGATCCGCACCATCTCCGCCAGCGCCTGCTTCGACGCCCCGGTCGGCACCTTGGGCGCCGCCACGTCGTCCGCCGCCCGCGCCTCGTACACCAACGCCGAGGCACAGGCCGCCAGCTCGGCCGGCTTGAGCCCCTCCCAGACGCCGTCCCGCAGGCACTCGCTGGCCAACAGGTCGAGCTCGCCGTACAACCGCGCGAGCCGCCGCCCGTCGTCGGTCACTTCCTCGTCCTGCAAATAGCCCAGCTCGGTCAGGAGTGCGCAGATGCGGTCGAAGGTGCGCGCGATGGTGTTCGTACGACCCTCGATGCGGCGTTCGAGCTGCCGGGTGTCCCGCTGGAGCCGGTGGTAGCGCTCGGCCCAACGGGCGTGGTCCTCGCGCTCCGCGCAGCCGTGGCAGGGGTGCGCCCTGATCTCCGTGCGCAGCCGGGCGATCTCGGTGTCGTCGGCCGCCGCCGCCCGCTCCTTGCGGCGCCGGTGCGGCTCGTGGTGACCCGCCCTGGTGCGCAGCGCGGAGGCCAGATCGCGGCGGGACTGCGGGCTGCGCGCGTTGAACGACTTGGGGATGCGCATTCGGTCCAGCGCCTCCACCGGCACCGGGAAGTCCATCGCGGCCAGCCGCTTGACCTGCCGCTCCGCCGTGAGCACCAACGGTCGCGGCCCGTCGTGGTGTTCGAAGCCGCGGTGGCCGTTGGTCCGCCCGGCCGGCAGCCCCGGGTCGAGCACCAGCGCGAGCCCGGCGTACTTGCCCGCCGGCACGTGGATCACATCACCGGTCTTCAGCTTCTCCAGCGCCGTGGCCGCCGCGGCACGCCGCTGCGCGGCCCCCTGCTTGGCCAGCTCCGTCTCCCGGTCGCTGAGCTCGCGACGCAGCCGGGAGTACGCGTCGAAGTCGCCGAGGTGACAGGTCATCGAGGCGCGGTAGCCGGCGAGCCCCTCCTCGTTGCGCTGCACCTGCCGGGAGATGCCCACGACCGCCTTGTCCGCCTGGAACTGGGCGAACGAGGTCTCCAACAGCTCGCGCGAGCGGTGCCGCCCGAACTGCGCGACCAGATTGACGGCCATGTTGTACGAGGGGCGGAAGGAGGAGCGCAGCGGATACGTACGGGTGCCGGCGAGCCCGGCGAGCGCCACCGGGTCCATGGCGCGCTGCCACAGCACCACCGCATGGCCCTCGACGTCGATGCCCCGCCGCCCGGCCCGCCCGGTGAGCTGCGTGTACTCGCCGGGGGTGATGTCGGCGTGCTGCTCGCCGTTCCACTTGACCAGCTTCTCCAACACCACCGAGCGGGCCGGCATGTTGATGCCGAGCGCCAGCGTCTCGGTCGCGAAGACCGCCTTGACCAGGCCCTTGACGAAGAGTTCCTCGACGACCTCCTTGAAGGTCGGCAGCATGCCGGCGTGGTGCGCGGCGATCCCGCGCTCCAGGCCCTCAAGCCACTCGAAGTAGCCGAGGACGTGCAGGTCTTCGTCGGGGATGGAGGCCGTGCGCTCCTCCACGATGGTCCGCACCCGGGCCCGCGCCTCCTCGTCGTTGAGCCGGAGCCCGGCGAACAGGCACTGCTGGACGGCGGCCTCGCAGCCCGCGCGGCTGAAGATGAAGGTGATCGCGGGCAGCAGGCCCTCCGCGTCCAGCCGGTCGATCACCTCGGCCCGGCTCGGCGTCCAGATCCGGCTGCGCTGCCGGCGCTCGCGCTCCCGGTCGGCCTCGCGCATGACCTTGCCGCGCCGCTTGTCGCGGCCGAAGCTTGGCCGGCTGTTCTCCATCCGGGCCAGCCGCACCAGATCCGGGTTGACCTCACGGCGACCGGCCCCGGGGGCGCCCTCGGGGCTGTCCTTCTCCTCGAAGAGGTCGTATATCCGGCGGCCGGCCAGCACGTGCTGCCACAGCGGCACCGGCCGGTGCTCGGAGACGATCACCTGAGTGTCGCCGCGGACGGTATCCAGCCAATCGCCGAACTCTTCGGCGTTGGAGACCGTCGCGGACAGTGACACCAGCGTCACGGACTCCGGCAGGTGGATGATGACTTCTTCCCAGACGGCGCCACGGAACCGGTCGGAGAGGTAGTGCACCTCGTCCATGACCACATAGCCGAGGCCGTCGAGCGAGCGGGAGCCCGCGTAGAGCATGTTCCGCAGCACCTCGGTGGTCATCACGACCACCGGCGCGTCGGAGTTCACACTGTTGTCGCCGGTCAGCAGGCCGACCTTCTCGGCGCCGTAGCGCGCCACGAGGTCGCCGAACTTCTGGTTCGACAGCGCCTTGATCGGGGTGGTGTAGAAGCACTTGCGGCCCCGGGTCAGGGCCAGGTGGACGGCGAACTCGCCCACGATCGTCTTGCCCGAGCCGGTGGGGGCGGCGACCAGCACGCCCTTACCGGATTCGAGTGCCTTGCAGGCCTCGATCTGGAACGGATCGAGGTCGAATTCGTACATCTCGCGGAACGGAGCGAGCGCCGTGGCCTGGTCGGCCGCCCGGAGGCGGGCCTGGGCGTATCGCTCGGCGGGAGAGAGCTCGTCGGTCATCGTACGTACGAGCCTACCGGCGACCTCTGACAACGCACTCGATCTTTTACCAGCACCTGGCTCGGGACGGCCCGTGCCGTGTCGCCCCACCTGGCACGGGCCGGCCGGGGATCAGCCGCCCAGCAGCCGCACGGCCCCGGGCACGGTCTCGGCCGTCAGGGGCAGCGGGCCCAGCTGCTCGCCGTCCGCGTACCCGGTGAGCCCGGGCGCCGCGAGGGAGATCTTGGCCACCCGGTGCGTGGTCACCGCCGGATGGCTGAGGTGGGTGCCCCGGTAGACCCGTGGGAAGACGCGCAGCAGGGTCCGCCGCGAGCAGGGGCCGACGACCGTGACGTCGAAGAGTCCGTCGTCCAGCCGGGCCCCGGCGCATATCCGCATCCCCCCGCCGTACGAGGAGCCGTTGCCGACCGCGATCAGCGTCGCCTCCACCTCGGTCTCCGGCCCGTCGTCCAGACGCATCCGGTACCGGACGGTGTGCAGTCCGGCCAGCTCGGCCAGCATCGCCAGGTCGTAGCGGAACCGGCCGGAGGGCCAGCGCATCCGGTTGCCCCGGTCGTTGACGCGCGAGTCGAAGCCGGAGGCGAGCACGGTGCCGAAGTAGCTGCCGCCGGCAGCGCCGACGTCCACCGGCCGGCCGCCGTCGGACTTGAGCGCGGCGGCGATCAGGCGGGCCGCGCCGCCGGGGTCGCGCACCGGCAACCCGGCGGCCTGCGCGAAGTCGTTCCCGGTGCCCACCGCCACCACCCCGAGCGGGGTGCCGGTCCCGACCACGGCCTGGAGCGCGAGCGAGACCAGGCCGTCACCCCCCACGGCCACCAGCGCCCCGGTCCCACCGGCGACCGCCGCCCGGGCCCGACGCAGCGCGTCAGCGGCGTCGCTGCCCAGCACGGTCCGCACCCGGAACCCCGCGTCGCGGAGCACCCGTGCGGCCGGCTGGGCGGCCCGTGCGCCGCGACCGCGGCCCGCCGTGGGATTGACAAAGAGAGTGATGTCGCTGGTCACGCACGGAATCTACCGGGTTAAGTGAAGTCGTCGTAGCCGTTGCGCCGGTCCGCATTCCGGTCCTGTTGGCCGTCGTCCGATTCGCCGGACCCGCGGCCCGCCGAGATCGACTCGGCGTCGTCGAGCGATTCGGGCACGTGGCCCTGGGACGCCTCGTCGTCGTCCATGCCGAAGTCCGGATCGTTGGCCCGCCGCTTCGCCTTGCGCCGGTCGTTGATGATCGAGATGCCGACGGCCAGGAAGTAGAGCAGCGTGACCGGGCCGGCCAGCGCGAACATGCCCACCGGGTCGGTGCTCGGGGTGGCCAGGGCACCGAAGACGGTGATGCCCATGATCATCCCCCGCCACCAGCCCAGCATCCGGCGTCCGGTGACCACGCCGCCGAAGTTGAGCAGCACGAGCACCAGCGGCAACTCGAAGGCGAGGCCGAAGACGACCACCATGCGGGTCAGCAGGTCGATGAAGTCATCGAGCGGCAACAGGTTGTCGGCACCGTCCGGGGTGAAGTCGAGCAGCACCTCGGCGGTGGTGGGAAGGATCGCGTACGCGAAGAAGCCACCGCCCACGAAGAGCGGTACCCCGGCGGCCACGAAGGCCATCGAGTACTTCTTCTCCTGCTTGTGCAGGCCGGGCGCGAGGAACGCCCACAGTTGGTAGAGCCAGATCGGCGTGGAGAGCACCAGGCCGGTCATGAAGGAGACCTTCAACATGATCGTGAACGGCGACAGCAGGCCGTTCACGGTGAAGTAGGCGCACTTCTGGTCGCCGTCCTTGGCCTTCTCCAGGTCGGAGACGGAAAGCCCGCCACAACCCACCGAGTCCAATACCGGCTTCATCAAAAAGTCGACGATGTCCTTGTAGTAGAACAGCGCGACGGCCGTCACCAGACAGATCGCCAGGACCGCCTTGAGGAGCCGGTTGCGCAATTCACGCAGGTGCTCCGCGAGAGGCATCCGCCCCTCTGGGTCCTTCTCCTTCTTGCGGGCAGGCTTGAGCAACCCACGTCCTCATCTCGTGCGGCAGGCGGCGGCCCTTGGCCACCGCCCCAGTCGGCCCTGGATTTAGCGCTGTGTCGTACGGTCGCTCGGCTCGTTCACCGGGCGGGAGCTGCTCACGTCGCCCGGCGCCGCCTGGATGGTGCGGTGCCCGCCGGCCTGGTCGGCGTTCTCCTCGGGGTGCGCGGGCTCGGCCGGGGCGGGCTGCTTGCCCTCCGACTTCATCGCCTTCGCCTCGCTCTTCAGGATGCGCGCGGACTTGCCGAGCGAACGCGCCATGTCCGGGAGCTTCTTCGCGCCAAAGAGCAGGATGACGACGACAAGAATGAGGATGATCTCGGGAGCACCGATCTTTCCACCGAACATAAGATTTACCTTCTCACCGAGGCGGCTGGGGGTGGCTGTCCGACCGGTCGGACGCGGGAGTCCGGCAGCCGTTGTGGCAGCGATCGTAACGCGACGGGGTAAACGGGTGGCAATCCCCGGGCGTACTCCCGATTGCGTCCCCGGGCCTCGATTCCAGGGCCGCGTCACATAGCGTACCGCTCACTTGTTCCCCAGAGGAGAGCGCCTGAACTGCGGAAACGCCAACGGCGTTCAGCTCCGGCGCCATCCGTCCACCTGTGCGGCCAGTGGTCCGGTGGCTCGTTCCAGGTCTTGCGCGGCCCGCGTGATGCGCTCCGAGCTCTCCCCCACCTGCCGTGCCAGCCGACGGACCTCCACGTACACCCGCGCCGCGGCGAAGGCGAGAACGACGAGCCCGGAAAAGGCAAGGGCGAGAGCACACATCGGCCAGAACATGAGAGGCAACCTACCCGGCGCCGACCGCACCCCGGCAACCACCCGTACTCCGACAACCCCCCGTACGCTGGCGACCGCCCGCGCCCCGACTGCCAGCCGCACCCCGGCAACCGCCCGGGCCGCCGGCCGCCCCATCGGCCGGGCCGGTCACGGGGTTCAGAGCGTGGAGTGCAGCCGCAGCGTGCTGACCCCGCCGCCGATCAGCAGCTCCACGATCCGCTCGCCCGCCGGCTTGCGGACCGCGCTGCCGCAGTCCGGGCAGGTGAAGGAGTAGAAGGTGGTGCGGCTGGTGCCGCCGACCACCAGTCGCAGGGCGTCCGCCGGAAGCTCGAAGCTGCTCCGGCACTGCGGGCAGGCGGCCTTGAAGACCACCGGGGTGGCTCGCCGTGTCGTCCGCGTCGTCATCTGTGCCCTCCACTCGACGTACGTCCACTGCACCGCCCGCGCACCGGTCCCGCGCCCGCCACGCGCCCGCCCCACAGCCCGCCTCGTACCCGGCCACCAGCCGCCACCGCCCGCGCGCGCCCGGGCCCACGGGGCGCCACCACCCCGGGCGGCGCCCATCCGATCACGCGGCAGGGCCGCCGTGCATCCGCCGCGTTCCGCTTCGCCCCGTACGCCCCACACATCCGTACCGCGGTGGCCCGTGCCGTAACCACCTGGTGTTCGGCGGTCACCTGTCGTAACGCACTCACGCGTCGTAGCCGGCCAGTGCGCTGCGCGCCGCGTCCCGGGCGCTGTCGGCCAGCTCCAGCGGGGCCACGATCCGGCCGTCCTTGCCGAGGCGCAGCGCAAGGCGGCGCAGCGAGCCCGGGTCGGGGGTGCGCAGCGTGATCCGCAGGCCGCCGTCGGCCAGTTCCTCGGCCTCGTCGTGCGGGTAGTACTCGGCGACCCAGCGGCCGGCCGGCGTCACCTCGATGACCACCTCGGGGTCCTCGGCCGCCGGCTGCACCAACCCCGCGGACAGGTCGCGCAGTTCGATCGGCGGCGGGTCGGACACCTCGTCGAGCAGCTTGATCTCGGCCACCCGGTCGAGCCGGAAGGTGCGCCGCGCCTCGGAGAGCCGGCACCACGCCTCGACGTAGGTGTGCCCGACGACGAACAGCCGGATCGGGTCGACCTCGCGCTCGGTCAGCTCGTCGCGGGCGGGCGAGTAGTAGCGCAGCCACAGCCGGCGCCGTTCGGCGATGGCCCGGTCCACGTCGGCGAAGACCCCGCCCTCGGACTCGAAGATGACCGAGAGCCGGGAGCTGGCCCCGGCCGCCTCGCCGGCCGCCGCCTCCAGCTTGGCCGTGGCCCGTACCAACGCCTGCCGGTCTCCCTCGCGCAGCCCCGGCAAGGTGGCCACCGCGCGGGCTGCCACCAGCAGCGCCGTGGCCTCGTCGGCCGCCAGCCGCAGCGGTTCGGTCTCCGCGCTGCCCGGGTTGTGCCACCAGATCCGGTCACCGTCGGTGTCTATGTCGAGCAGGTCCCCGCCGCGGAAGCTGGTGCCGCACATGGGCAGCACGTTGAGGTCGGCGATCAGCTCGTCCTCGCTGATGCCGAAGGCGCGGGCGACGTCACTCACGTGCGCGCCGGGGCGTTCGCGTAGATAGGTGACCAGGGACAGCATCCGCCGGGTCTGGTCGATGGCGTTGGTAGCCATGGGTCTTCCGTCCCTCTCAGCCGTTGGCCACGGCGCGCAGCCGCTCCACCACGTCCGCCCGCAATTCGGCCGGTTCGAGGACCACCACGTCGGGCCCGAACTCCACCAGCCAGGCATCGAGGCCGTGCCCGTACGGAATCTCCAACTCGTCCCAGCCGTCGGCCGCCGCTGCCTCCGACTGGCCGGCCGGCGGGTCCACAGCCGGCCGGACGCTGATCGCCTTGGCGCGCAGCGGGTAGCCGTGGCCGGCCCGCAGCCTGATCCGGGCGGTGCCGGTGGCGGTCTCGCCGGCCCAGCTCTCCACGGTCTCGCGGACCGTGACGTGGTCGGGGACCTTGGCGGTGAAGGCGCCGGCCCGCGAGCGCACCCGGCCGGTGATGCGGGAGAGCCGGAAGACGCGTTCGGCGGCGCGGTCGCGGTCCCAGCCGGCCAGGTACCAGTGGCCGCGCCAGCACTCCAAGATCCACGGTTCGACGGTGCGCCGCTCGGGGCGGGCCGCGGTGGACTTGCGGTAGTCGAAGACGACGGGGCGGCGGTCCCGGCAGGCGAGCATCAGCGGCTCGAACGCCGCCTCGTGCGCGGGAATGTGCGGTTCGAGTGCGCTCTGCGGCTGGTTCTCGTACGGCTCGTCCGCCAGCGGCATGCCCGCGGCCCGCAGCTTCTGGAGCGCGCCGCTGGCCGCGCCGGCGAGCCGCGCCTGCTGCCACACCTTGGCGGCCAGGCCGAGCGCGGCGGCCTCCTCGGGGTCGAGGGTGATCGGGGGCAGCCGGTTGCTGTCGCGCCGGGCCAGGTAACCGAGCTCGCCGTCGATGCCGTCGACCGTCTCGATGACCAGGCCCAGCTCGCGCAGGTCGTCCTTGTCCCGCTCGAACATCCGGTTGAGGGCCTCTTCGCTGCCGGTGGCGTCGGCCTCCAGATACGCCTCGATGGACGACCTCAACTCCCGCTTGGTGAGCGGGCGCCGGGTTTCGAGCAGACACAAGGCCAGGTTCATCAACCGCTCGGCCTTGGCAATGGCCATCGATGCCTCTTCTCGCAGTGCAGCTCCTACGACGGTGACCGTACCGCCCCCGGGAGTGCGGGGAAAAGCCGAGGGCCCGGGGGGGGGGGGGGGGGGGGGGGCGGGGGGGGGGGGGGGGGGGGGGCGGCGGGGGGGGGGGGGGGGGGGGGGGGGGGGCCGGGGGCCCGCGGCGTCCGGCCGGGCGGGGCGGGCGGTGCGCCGTTAAGGTCGGCGGTGTGAGCACCCAACAGACCACGG
>NZ_JBEHZD010000348.1:0-8648 GCF_040240285.1 Streptomyces sp. HSW2009
GATCGGCGCCCCCGCCACGTCGCGCTGGGGCGTCGGCGTACTCGGCGGCTTCCAGCGCGCCGGCCGCTGGGTCATGCCGCGCGCCTTCACCTCGGTCGTCGTCATGGGCGGCGGCGAGATCGACCTGCGCGAGGCGAGGTTCGAGGACCGGGACGTGGTCGTACGGTGCTTCGCGCTGATGGGCGGCGTCTCCGTGCTCGTACCGCCCGACGTCGAAGTCAACGTGACCGGCATCGGCATCATGGGCGGCTTCGACCAGAAGGCGACCGGCGACGGCGCCCCGGGCGCACCGCGGGTGACCGTCACGGGCCTGGCGATCTGGGGCGGCGTGGGCGTGGAACGCAAGCGCCGCAAGGTGGACATCCAACGCGAGAAGGACGCCCGCCGCGAGGCGAAGGCGGAGCGCAAGCGCCTCCGCAAGGAGCGCGAGGCGGGCCACCTGGAGCCCGGCGGCCCGGCGGCTGGCCTCCCGGGGTCTGGCCATCCGGCGTCTGGCCATCCGGCATCTGGCCGTCCGGCCCTGGACCGCGGCGACTTGGACCGTACGGAGCGGGAGCGGCGCGTGGAGCGCGAGCGGGGCGAAGGGGTGGAGTAGGGCGGCCCTCTCAGTGAGGTCATTTCGCCGGTAGCTGGCTATCCGGTATCCGCTATGGGGTCCGCCCATGTCGTGGGGTTCGGCCGGTTGTTCAGTCGAGTGCGAGGGGGTCGTTGTTGACGAGTGTGCCCAGGTGTTCCAGGGCGTGGGCCGTATTGGGGGGAGCTGTCGGGAGGCTTTTGCGTACGGTTTTTGACAGTAGGTTTCGGGTGCGGGTGGATGCGGTTTCGCTGGCCGTGCTGTGGAGGCCGATGGCGAGTTCTTCGGCTTCTGGCCAGGCTCCGGTGTGGAGGAGGGAGCCGAGGAGGCGGGCGGCGCTGATGCTCCGGTAGCCGACCGTTGCCGAGCCCGTGGGTTGCAGGGCGCGTTGGAGGTGGGGGGCGGCTTCGCGGTGGCGGCCGGCTGCCCAGAGGGCGAAGCCGTGTTGTCCGTCGAGTTCTTGGTGGGTCACCCACCACGCCCATGCTGGTTCGTCGTCGCGCACTCCGTCGTCCAGGAGGGTCTTTGCCCGGTTGAGGGCTTGTGCGCCGCCTGCCGCGTCGCCGGTGCCGAAGCGTCCCTGGGCTTCGCGTGCGAGGAACATCGCTCGTACGCGTGGTGACAGCCGCCGGGTGAGTGCTCCGTCGGCCGTGGCGAGTGCGGTGCGAAAGTGTCCCCGCCATTCCGCGACCATGGCGATGTTCTGGAGGATCAGCAGTTCCATGGATCGGTCGCCGCTGGCCCGGGCCAGATGGAGGGCGGCTTCGTTGTAGCGTTCTGCCGCGTCGTGTTGTTCGGCGTCGAAGAGGGCCCAGCCGGCTACTTCGGCCAATTCCGCGGCGGCGGCGCGGATGTCTCGTTCGTACGCCGTGGCGTAGTCGCCGTTCTTCAGTCGGGTGTGAATGACCTTGAAGGCGTGGGCGGCGGTGGTGGCAATGGGCATTCCGCCGCCCTCGTTGTCGAGCGTCACCAGTCGCTGGGAGGTTTCCCGAATGGCGCGGGCCAATTCGGCGCCTCGTACGTCGCTTATGCGCAAGGTGGTGGCGAGCGCGGATTCGGGTGCGCTGGGTGCTGCTGCGAGCAGTGACACGAGTTCGCCGTCGGCTCGCAGGAACCGGTCCAGTGCTCCGGCGAGGGTTTGTGACGGTGCCTGTTTGCCGGCCAACACCCGGGTCAGATAGGCGGGGTCGTAGCTCATCGCCCGGGACGCGGCCCTGATCGAAAGCCCCCGGTCGTGCAGCATCTGCTGAGTGCGCCGAACGAAATCCCGACTCCCCATGCGGCCTCATGGTAGCGGCGGCCAGTCATCAGTCAGTCATCGCGGGATCACTGTCCGTGGGAAGCCGGACGGGTGAGAGTGGTGGCTGGATGGTCACACTCGGTGGTCATCGACTCCGTGAGGGTTTGGACCATGGGAGAACACCTGATGACTCTTCGCGTCTATCGCCGCCGCCCCGGCGAGACCGGCTCGCCCGATCCTGCTTCCGAGGCCGTCACGGTGACCTCCGTCGACAGCGAACAGGCATGTGGCGACGCCCTCCGTGTTGCGGTCACCGGCGCCTGGCCGCCCTGCCGCTGCCCGCAACACCGCAACCAGCCCAACAAGACGCTGACCGGGGGCGCCTGATGGACGGCACCCACCGTGTCCTGCTCATGGGCACCCCCCTCCGCTTCTTCCTCAGCTTCGGCGAGGACGGCACCTGGGCTCCCGTGACGGACGTCGAGTTCCACCGCGCGTACCAGGAGTCGATGTTCGACCCGGACGCGTTGCGCAGCAACGTCCTGTGCCCCAACCGGCATCGCGCGGAGTACGAGACCGTCGAGGGTTGGTGCTGGTCGGACGGCCGGGCCGCGTACGGGCTCATGACCCTCGATGACCGGGTGCCGCAAGCCTGCGTCGGGCTGCGAGCCCTCGCCCACGGAAGTGGGGCCGCCGCATGAAGCTCGTGCATCCCGTGAGCGGCAGCGAATCCGTCAACCCACCTCGCGAAGTGTGGGTCTTCCTCCTCATCCGCTGCCCGGTGGAGAACCCCAAGTACTTCGCGCCCATGGGCATGTGGCCGCGCGTGCTTCAAGTCGTACGGGATGGCTGGAGCTGCCCGCCCGGGGTCATCGTGCAACCAGGGGAGTCGATCCACGGCGCCGCCCACCGCGCCGCCGGTGCGCTCGGTATCAAGTTGCCCAAGGCAGCCGCCCTGCTCGCCGTCGATCAGCAACCCGCCATCGACGGCGAGCAGGATGAGGAAATCGCCTTCGTCTTCGACGGCGGCAGCGCGGCTGAGGACGCGTTCGCCGACCTGCCCCGCGACGAGCTCCACCTCGAATGGTCAGCCGTCGAGGACCTCGAACGCATTGCCCTCGTCCATGCTCTCCGCACTCGACTCCTCGCCGTCGAGCCACCCGTACTCGTCGAAGGGATGCCGATCGCCGAACCCGACTAGGAGCACACGAAGTAGGCGGCCGGGCGGGCACGCCCGGCGCGCCGCCGCGCGTTCGTGAGTGGACCCGGGACGCCGACACCGGACTGTGGGAACCGGTCTCCGACCCGTGGACACAATGCATGTGGCCACGGCGGGGACGAGCCGCCATCAGCGCGGTTCCACGTCGCTGCCCAGGCTAGACAACCGCCCCACCCACATGAAGCACGGGCGCCTACGTCCTTGGCTGACACGTGTAGACCAGATTTGGCGTGACCTGCGGGAACGCGTAGCGCCCCCGGTGGCTGGAACCCCGCCGGGGGCGCTGTTGCCTACCCGAGTCCTCGGTATTGCGTCCACTCCTCGGCCGCCGCGAGCATCGCGGTCAGCCACGTTTCACCGGGCTGGCCCTCTGCTCGCGTGGCCCACATCCGGCGAGTGGCGCGTGCGAAGGCATCCAGGGCCGCGGGGGCTGCCTTGGCCCAGCCTTCGCATTGAGTGGCCCAGGTCTCAGCCTGCGCGGGCGTGTGGCCTGCGGAGATGAGTTGCATGACCGTGCTTGCCGGGTCAATGAACCCGGCTCCCAGCGTGGGCCAGGACCAGTCCACGAGCCACGAGCGCCCGTCACCGACGATGATGTTGCTGGGGTGGATATCCGTGTGCAGGAGCGTCCCGCCGCGGAAGAGCTGCGCCGTCTCTGGGTCGGTGAAGCGATCCCACCGGCTCTCCGTCCACGTCTGCGCCACCTTGGGCGCAGGCAGCTCGCGAAGGCCGTTGATCAGCGCAGTTACCTCCGACAGGTCTGGCGAGCCGGGATTGAAGTCCGCTCGGCGCCCGGAGACGACTTCATATCCGAGGGCGATCCAGTCATCGTTTTCCACTTCCCACACGAGTGCCGGCGCGATCGGGCGCACGGTGGAGGCGATGGCCCGCTCGCGGAGGATCGAGCTGCGCCGGCCGCCCTGCCGGTTACGCATGGCCTTCACGAAGAACGGCCCCTGCTCGCACTCGACCACGGCTGTCAGGTCCGAATCAAAGCCTCTCTGGGTGCGGTCTACGGACGTGAGGTTTCCCGTGAACGGGTGAATGAGTGACCAGAGCTCTGGGTCGGGAAGGTTCTCTTGCACGCTCAATTCCTCGGGTGACATGAGCTGCCCGGAAAACCGGGAGTGCACTCTTCGTTGGGCTCGCAGCCAGGGTCGCACCTGTCGGGGTCGCACTTCTTACCGCTGGTTGTACGTTGGACATTTAGCCGCGCGTTGGCCATCGCCGGGCCGCCAAGGATATCGGCCAGCCCCGCGGTACGGACGTTCCCCACGCTCATCCAATCGGCGGAGAACACGCAGGGCGACACGTTGCCGTTGGGGTCGATGGCCGCTTTACCGTTCCCGCACTGGCCGCACAGCTCGGAAGCGTCAGGGGCTTGCCCCTGTGCCCCACGGCCAAAGGGCCTTACGTGGTCCACTCCGACCCGCGTGATACCCAACTCCGCTAGCTCTTGCTTGGCCTGCTTGACGCGCTGCCCCTCAGCGGTCGCGACGATGCCGGCGCGAAGGGGGATGCCAAGTTCCAGGGCCTTGACGATGTTGGCGCGCGTTCGCTGGAAGCTGGGGCGCCCCGTGATGGCCTGGTGTTCGTCGGCCCGGTCCGAGTACCACGAGGTGGCCAGCGAAGCCCCCACACGCTGGAGCTGCTCCCACCAAGCGTTAGAGACGTGCACCAGGTTGCTGTAGACCTCGACGGCCAGGCCCCGCGTCAGTGCCCGGTCCGCGATGACCAGGGCGTCAGGGTGCAACGTCGGTTCACCGCCGATGAGTTGAATGCTGCGCACGCCCAGCGATGTGGCCTGCTCGATGACGCGTAACCAGCTCTCCCGGGTCATGTCCCCGTGGGTCCCGTTCGCTCCCGAGGAGTTGTAGCAGTGGGCGCAGTTGAGTTGGCACCGCCTCGTGAGGTCGAGCCAAAGGAACTTCGTAGGCCGTGTGGCCTGGCTCATCGCCGGACCTTCGATGATCGCTGTCACTTGTCCTCCACAGTTCGTAGCTGCTCTTGCTCTCCGGCGCGGTGCCATATCCGGTGTGACGCCCGGGGCCCCTTCCCATCTCCGCAGCGCAAGGACCGGCGATGTGGGGCATCACGTGGCGTCACCCCCGCTGGCCTGGTGGGTTTTTGGGGCGGGGAGGGGGCCAGGGACGCCATGGCTCGGACGCTAGAACGGTGGAGCCGGCGGGCGGTACGCTGTTTTCTCGGTTTTTCTCCCGTGCCGGCTCGGCAAGCTCGATTTTTCGCGCGAAGGTGCGCGGAACCCATGGCTCGACGGTCCTCAGTCAGGCAATGCTGGGGGTGATCGACCTCCGACGAAAGGACGAGTCATGGCCCGACGGCTGCGCTTCAACGGCACGGGGAGCGGTGAAGGTAGCTGCCCTGCTGTCCATGAAGATCTCGACACTGGCGAGGTCATCGTTCACGGGCCGCGCCTCACGGACCCAGAAGACCTCGCGCAGCTCCAGCACATCGACGAGGGCGAGATCCCGATCGTGATGCCACGAAACACGCTGATCGACTTCGGCCCGAAGGACCGCGACGCCGAACCGCGCATCTTCACCCCGGAACAGTTTGCTCGCCTCTTCGAGAACTTCCAGCACAGCGCGTGGCACCTGGAGATGCGTAAGCGATATGCGGTCGATGAGGCCACGGACACGTACGCCCAGTTCGCAAGGGGCGAGACGCCGACATGGGACCTGGATACCCCGTGAGGCCGGGGCATCCAAGCCAAGACAGCCGATGGCGCGTACGTCGGCCGGGTGCGGATCGTGGACAACCCGCCGACCGAGGGGCAGCGGTACCTACTCGTACACGCTGAGAAGAACGCTGCGCTGGGCGAGGACGTGCGCAACATGTGGCGCGAGGACGCGAAGCGCGTCAACCTGCCTGACGAAGACTTCTGGATCTTCGACTCGCACATTGTCGCCGTCTGTATCTTCGACAGCGACGACAACCTGACCGGCGCCGAATTGGTCACGGAACCGGCGCGCGTCAATCAGTACAACCGTCTACGAGACGTGGCCCAGCACCACGCCACTCCGTTCCGGAAGTTCGTCGCGGAGTTGGCTGCAAGGGAGTAAGCAGGTGTGCCGGTGAGCACGGATTTCCAGCAGGCTCGTGAAGCGCTCGGAGTTCGACTGCGGGAGCTTCGGTTGTCTTGCCCTGATGGTCGGCTCACCGGCACAGCCCTGGCATGCAAGCTTGGCTGGCCCAACTCCAAGGTTTCGAAACTGGAGTTGGGCAAACAGACAGCTACCTCGGAAGACCTACAACAGTGGGCCATAGCATGTGGACAAGCTGCGTCATACGACGAGCTTCAAGGTAGGTTGTCCGGGTTCGAGTCCCACATCCGCTCATGGCGTCGCCAACTTACTTCCGGGCACAAGCCCGTCCAGGACGCCCACAACGACGCGCAGGCGAAGTCGAAGGTGTTGCGGGCTTGGGAGTCTTCGTGGGTTGTAGGTGTCCTCCAGACCCCCGACTACGCGCGTGCTGTACTGACCCGGTCTGTCGAGTTGCATCGCTCTCCCCGGGATATCGAGGCGGCCGTACGGGCTCGAATAAAGCGGCAAGAGCTTCTGTACAGCGGGAGTAGGCAATACCACGTCATCCTGTGGGAACCGGTGCTGCGGTCGCTGGTCTGCTCGCCATCCGTTCTCGCCAGTCAGCTCGACCGCCTTTCCGGGGTCGTCGGTATGGACACGGTGGAGCTTGGGATCGTCCCGCTCGCTTCCCCGCTCAAGATCCCGCCTGGTTTGGGGTTCTGGATCTACGACGACCGCCAGGTGGTCACCGAAACTTGGCATGCAGAGCTGTGGCTTGACGACGCCGAACAGGTCGCCCTTCACCTTCGGGTGTGGAGCACCTTGCGTGAGGCCGCCGTGTACGGGCCAGACGCACACAACCTCATCAGCTCGGCTCGCCGCTCCCTCGGCTAACGAGGCTGCTTTCCCCCGGTTTGCCCCGTGCCGACCCCCTCCGCCACGGCCTGGCGGTCGACCACGCCACCAGCCAGTGAACAGCAGGGCCCACGCTTCGTACGCGAGCGCCTAGCGGAGACAAGCCCTGGAACGGGCGCCGGCTCCCCACCTCCGCGGCTGGCCCCCCCGCATCGAGTGTTCACGCACCGGTTCTGCCTGGTTCCGCTGGAGCGGCTTTCCTGCCCCGGACACACTCCGTTGACCAGGGAAGGCCGAGGCCACTCCATGTTTGCTCGACTGAGATCCCGCCGAAAACGACCGCTCGGCGTCGCCGTGGCGCTCGGCGTCACCGTGGCCCTCGCGGCTCCTGCCGCCGCCGTCGCGCCCGCCGCCGCGGATGAGGCCGCCCCGGGCGGCGGCGACGCCGTCCCCGTACAGCTCCTGTCGATCACCGACCTGCACGGGTACTTCGCCGACAACAAGCAGTCCGTCCCCGGGGCCCACGCGGGGCAGCCGGGGCAGACGGTCGGCGGCGGCGCCTACCTCGCCGCGCACCTCAAGCAGTTGCGCGAGAAGGCCGGGCTGCCCGCGAAGAACTCGATCCTCTTCGCCAACGGCGACGACTACTCGGGCTGGCCGAACGAGGCCGCGCTGTTCTGGAACGAGTCGACGATCGAGTTCGAGAACTACCTCGGCGTCCAGTTCTCCACCATCGGCAACCACGAGCTGGACCGCGGCCTCAACTTCTTCCGGCACATGGAAGACGGCACCTGCCCGCCCAAGCTGCTCGGCGGCGACCTGTGCTTCACCGATTCGACGGGCAAGAAGTTCCGCGGCTCGGACGCCAAGCACTACTCCGCCAACGTCTTCGACGGCCGGGGCGCCCTCATCTCCAAGCCGTACCACGTCGAACAGGTCGATGACGGGCGCGGCGGGACGATCCCCGTCGGGTTCATCCACACCACCACCGAGACCGCCATCGAGCAGGGGCTCTCCTACTACGCCCCGAACCAGTTGCGCGTGACGTCGGAGACCGCCGCGATCAACAAGTACGCGGCCCGGCTCCAGGCGCAGGGCGTCCGCTCGATCGTCGCCGTCATGCACGAGGGCTTCACCCAGCGCGGCGGCTACGACGAGTGCACCGACCCGTCCGGGCCGATCGTCGACATGAACAAGGAGATCAGCCCGGCCGTCGACGCCATCGTCACCGGCCACTGGCACGCCACCACCAACTGCTCGCTCCCCGACCCGGCCGGCAACCCGCGCCCGATCGTGGAAGCCGCCAACCACGGCCGGCTGATCAGCGAGATCAACCTCCAGATCGACCGCGGGACCGGTGACGTACTGCGCGACCGCACCGTCGCCAGGAACGTCCCCAACACCAAGGACATCGCCCCCGACCCGGGCGCCCAGAAGATCGCCAAGTACTGGCAGGACAAGGTCCCGGCGCGCCGGGCCGAGACCATCGGGCAGATCACGGGCGACCTGACGCGGGCGACCAGGGACCCCGAGGGCGAGTCCAGCATGGGCACCGTGCTGGCCGACTCCTTCCGTTGGGCCGGGCAGCGCGACGCCGGGCAGCGCGACCGCGGGCAGCGGTGGCCGGGCCCCCCCCCCCCCCCCCCCCACGGCCGGCCCCCCCCCCCCCCCCGGCGCCGCGCCCCCCCCCCCCCCCCCGCCCGGGCCCCCCCC
>NZ_JBEHZD010000349.1:0-8594 GCF_040240285.1 Streptomyces sp. HSW2009
GGCCCGGGGGCGGGCGCCCCCGGGGGGCCCGCCCCCCCCCCGGCGGCGGGGGGGGGGGGCGGCGTGGTCGCGAACCAGGTCGAGGGCCGCCGCCAGGGTGGGCGCGCCGGCCAGGTCGAGGCCGGTGCGGGCGAGCCCGGTGGACGTGGTGTGCACGTGTGCGTCCGTGAAGGCGGGCGTGACGAGTGCGCCGGCGAGGTCGATGACCTCGTCCACGCCGTCGGCGAAGGAGTCCGCCGCGCCTTCCGAGCCGACCCAGGCGACGCTGCCGCGCTCGACCACCATCGCCGTCGCGAAGGGGTCGGCCGGGCTGTGCACGGTGCCGCCGCGCAGCAGCACGGTGCCGCCCTCGGTCGGGGGGATGCCGGCGCTGGGGCCGGTGGCCGGGATGAGGTCGCTCACGGGGTTCGCCTCGCGGTGTCGGTTCGTCGGGGTGGGCATCGGGGCAGGCAGCCGGACGCGTCCGCGCCGCCGTCGCTGACCTGCGCCAGAGTGCCAGTGTCACCCGGGGCGGCGCGCGGTCCGCGCCGGGGGTCCGCCCGGGTCCTGAGTACGGGTGTGCACCGCGGCGCAGCACGGGTGTGCACCGCGGGCGGGCCGATGTGCATTGGGGGCGGGCCGGCGGGCGTCCCCGATGGGGCGGCGTCGTGGGCCGGCGGGCGCCTTGGGGGCGGCATCGCGTGCCGGGTCGGTGTGCCCGGCCGGTGGTCGGCGCCGGCCCGCCCGCGGTGGGTGGGCGCGGCGCCGGGTGGACCGGGTCGGGTACGCCGATCAGATATGGGGTGGCCGGGCTTCGTACGGAGTGGAGAGCACGACCGTGGTACGGGTGGAGACCCCGGCCAGTGAGCGGATGCGGGTCAGTAGGTGCTCCAGCTCCAGCGGGGTTTCGACGCGCACCTTGAGGATGTAGTTCTCGTCTCCGGCGACGCTGTGGCACGCCTCGATCTGTGGCACCTCGGCCAGCCGTTCGGCGATGTCGTCGGGGGCGCTCGGGTCGAAGGGCTTCACCGAGATGAACGCGGTCAGCGGCAGCCCGACGGCCTCCGGGTCGACCACGGCGGCGTAGCCACGGATGACGCCGCGCTGCTCCAGGCGTCGAACCCGTTGGTGCACCGCCGAGGTGGACAGGCCGGTGGCCTTGCCCAGGTCGGTGTAGCTCATCCGCCCGTCGTTGACGAGCAGTTCCACGATCTGTCTGTCCAACTCCTCCACCCGGTCACCCTATGGGGTAGCAGGCACTGAGGCACAGCGGGCGGGCGCCCGCGCGTGCGGCGCATCTGCGCGGGGCATGTGACGAATGCCACAGCCAGTGGCTCGGGACATGGGCGCGCCGGCGATTACCGCCACCGCGGCCCGGGAAATGCTTGCTGTGGTCGAGGCGGCCTTGTCGCCTTGTCGACCTTAGCCCGAGGGGGAGAACTCGATGCCCAGTCTTGAACGCCTGGACAGCAACGACAGTGACGTCTACGAGACGTACGAGATGTTCCGGGTGATGTGCCCGGACTGCGCGCGTCCCATCGCTCTGCTCGCCGACGAAGTCGTGCTGCCCGAACACGCGTTGTGCCCGTCTCCGTGGAACCCGTTCGGGCTGACGGTCTGCCCGGGCACCGGCCGTGGTGTCGCCGACGCGACGCCCGCCGACGACACCACCGGCTCTCAGGAGCAGGACGCGGCCCTGCTGCTGACGCTGCCGGAGAGCCTGGACTGGCGGACCCAGCCCTTCTCGCACATCGGCGGCCCCGGCTCGCGTCCGCGCCAGGTGCCGCGCCAGCCGACGCGCCGCAAGTAGCCGCGACGGCGCCGCCCGCACCTCGGGCCGGCACCGTCCGACTCCACACCGGTTCAACCGCTCGTCAACCACTCGGTGGCCGTCTCGCCCCGAGTGCCGCGCCGATCACGCCGGCGTCACCGCCCGCCTCCTGGCGCCCGGTCGACTCCGGCCGGCCCCGCCCTCATCGGGCCAGGGCCGGGCCGTCCTTCCCGTACCGCCGTCGTCACAGCTCCAGGTGCGCCTGCACGGGCAGGTGGTCGCTGGGGAACTGGCCGTCGAGCGCGAAGGTGTTGATCGACGCGTAGCTGGTGTGGATGCCGGGCGAGGTGAAGATCCAGTCGATGCGGTCGCCGTCCGGGACCAGCGGCCGGTAGCCGTGGAAGGTCGCGTACTGCTTGCCGCGCTGCTCGGCGTGGTCCCAGGTATCGATCAGACCGCCCTGGCCCAGCAGGGTGTCGTAGACCGGGTTCTGGTGCGCGGGCACGTTGAAGTCACCCGTGACGATCTTGGGCACGATCGGGTCCAGGCCGCGCAGCCGCTCGGCGATCAGGGTGGCCGAGCGCTCGCGGGCCGCCTGGTTGCGGTGGTCGAAGTGGGTGTTGAGGGCGTAGAACTGGCCACCGCTGCGCAGGTCGCGGAAGCGCACCCAGGTCGCCATCCGCACCACCGCGTTGCCCCAGGTGTTGGAGCCGATCACGTACGGCGTGCCGGAGAGCCAGAAGTGGTCGTACTCCAGTGGGGCGAGTCGCTGGGTGTCGTAGAAGACGGCCATGAACTCGCCCCGGCTGCCGCCCTCGCGACCGGTGCCGATCCAGTCGTAGTGCGGGCCGAGGTCCTGGGCGATGTCCCGGATCTGGCCGTAGACGCCCTCCTGGGTGCCGAGCAGGTGCGGGCGCTCGCGGCGCAGCAGGGTGCGCATGACGGGGCGACGCTCGGCCCAGGAGTTGGGGCGGGCGTCGGAGGCGAAGCGCAGGTTGAAGGTCATGGCGCGCAGGGCGCTGGCGCTGGCGGCCGGGGTGGCCGCCGCGGCGGCGCTCGTCCGCGGGACGTCGGCGGTGCCGGCCGCGCTGCCGGTACTGGTTCCGGCAGCACCGGCCGCGTTGGCTGACGGGGCGACGCCGACGGTCAGCGGCAGGGCCAGGGCCGCGGCTGCCGCCGCGCGCATCCCGTCGCGGCGGCTGAATCCGTTTCCTTCGATAGATGCGGCAGGTGGGGCGGGAGCGGTGGTGGGGGTATCGGTCATGACTGCTCCAGGGGTCGAGGGCGGCGTGCCCGACCGGGTGCGGTGCGGGCACAGCAGAGTGTTCGGGTGACTGGTGTGCCGGGCGTGGCATGTGAACACCGGGGGCGCGAACGGTCGGTGACCGCCCCGGAGTTCACCACCCGTCACCTGCACACCCCTGACCTCCCCCACCCGCCCTGCCCTGTCTGCCCCAATCCCTCCCGCACGCCCCGTGCCGCCTCCCCCTCTTGACCCCTGTCTCCCCCATTCGGCCGGTCGCCGCTGCGGGGTGCGCGTGGCGTACGCGAAGCGGCGCGGCGCCCCGTACTGGTGGGGTGCCGCGCCGCGCACGTACACAAGGGTGTGGCCGGATCTGGCTGCTGGTGGGCCAGCCGCGCCGCCCGGGTCAGCGGGATTCGCGGCCCGCGATCTGGCGGGCGATGACCACGCGCTGGATCTGGTTGGTGCCCTCCAGGATCTGGAGCACCTTGGCCTCGCGCATGTAGCGCTCGACGGGGAAGTCGAGCGTGTAGCCGTAGCCGCCGAAGAGTTGGACCGCGTCGGTGGTGACGCGCATGGCGGTGTCGGTGCAGAACAGCTTGGCCATCGCGGCCTGCTTGGAGTACGGCTGGCCGGCGTCGCGCAGCCGCGCGGCGGTCAGGTACAGCGCCCGGCCGGCCTCGATCTGGGTGGCCATGTCGGCCAGGATGAAGCGCAGCCCCTGGAAGTCCGCGATCGGGCGGCCGAACTGCTGGCGGTCGGCGGTGTAGCGCAGGCTCTCGTCGAGCGCGGCCTGTGCGATGCCGATGGCGCAGGCGGCGATGCCGAGGCGCCCGGAGTCCAGGGCGGAGAGCGCGATCGAGAAGCCCTGCCCCTCCTCGCCGAGCCGCCGGCTGTCGGGGATGCGCACGCCGTCGAAGTGGAGTTGCGCGGTGGGCGAGCCCTTCATGCCCATCTTGCGCTCGGGCGCCGCGGCCGACAGCCCCTCGGCGTCGCCCGGCACCAGGAAGGCGCTGATGCCGCGCGGCCCCTGCTCGCCGGTGCGGGCGAGCACGGAGTAGAAGTCGGCGACGCCGCCGTGCGTGATCCACGCCTTGGTGCCTTCGATGACCCAGTCGTCGCCCTGTCGGGTGGCACGGGTGACCAGTGAGGCGGCGTCGGACCCGGAGGCCGGTTCGGAGAGGCAGTACGCGCCGAGCACCCCGCCGCCGAGCATCACGGGCAGGTGCTCGGTGCGCTGTTCCTTGGTGCCGAATTCGGCCAGGGCGTGGCAGGAGAGGGTGTGCACGCTGACGCCGAGCCCCACCGTGAGCCGGGCTGCCGCCAACTCCTCCAGGACCTGGAGGTAGACCTCGTACGGCTGGGCGCCGCCGCCGTACTCCTCCGCGAAGGTGAGGCCGAGCAGTCCTGAGGTGGAGAGCAGGGCGAAGACCTCGCGGGGGAAGTGCCCGGCGTCCTCTTCTTCCGCCGCCCGGGGCCGGATCTCCCGGTCGGCGAGGTCGCGTACCAGCGCGAGCAGATCGCGGGACTCCTCGGTGGGCAACTGTCGCTCCACCGGCTGCGGGCCGGGGTGGGTCATGGCGGCGCTCTCCTCCCTGTTGGGCGCTCATCGGCGCACGACGAAGTCGCCCGGGTGCGGCGGCTCTGCCGTTTCTGCGGCTCAGCCGATCTTCCCTTGCCGGATTGCGACCCGGGATGACCTGCGGCTGTAGCGGGTTGGAGTATGCCTGATCGGCGGCTTCGCGTCACCGGCCGACGATCAGGTTCCGTCAGGCGCGAATTGGTCCGAACCATTGACCGTAGTGGTCTAGTCCTTCTACGGTTTCCCCGCAGAAGAGAACGCGTTCATGTCAAGTTCCGTGTTCTCCGGACTGATCCCCCCACCTCTCCCCACTCAGGAGACCCCATGGTCAGATCACAGCGCACACGCACGCGTCTGCCCGCGTTGGTCACCGCGTTCGCCGCGTCGGCGGCGGTCCTGGTCGGCACGTTGTTCACCGGCGCCGGGCCCGCGAACGCGGACGGCGCGCGCGCCACCAAGGACGACCAGGCACGCACCGCGGTCACCGCGCAGAGCGACCAGCAGAGCACCCAGGCACCGCGTTCCACCCCGGCCACCCCCACCAAGGCCGCGGGCAACAAGGTGGTCGGATACTTCGTCAACTGGGGTGTCTACCAGCGCAATTACCACGTCAAGAACATCGAGACGTCGGGCGCCGCATCGAAGCTGACGCACATCAACTACGCGTTCGGCAACGTCCAGGGCGGCAAGTGCACCATCGGTGACAGCTACGCCGACTACGACAAGCTGTACGACGCCAACACCAGCGTCGACGGCAAGACCGACACCTGGGACCAGCCGCTGCGCGGCAACTTCAACCAGCTCCGCAAGTTGAAGGCCAAGCACCCGAACCTCAAGGTGATCTGGTCCTTCGGCGGCTGGACCTGGTCGGGCGGGTTCGGTCAGGCCGCGCAGAACCCGGCGGCCTTCGCCGAGTCCTGCTACAAGCTGGTCGAGGACCCCCGCTGGGCCGATGTCTTCGACGGCATCGACATCGACTGGGAGTACCCGAACGCGTGTGGCCTCACCTGTGACACCAGCGGCAAGGACGCGCTGACCAAGGTGCTGTCCGCGCTGCGGTCCAAGTTCGGGCAGCAGAACCTGGTGACGGCGGCCATCTCGGCCGACGGCTCCAACGGTGGCAAGCTCGACGCCGCCGACTACAAGTCCGCCGCGCAGCACACGGACTGGATCATGCCGATGACGTACGACTTCTTCGGCGCCTGGGACGCGCAGGGCCCCACCGCCCCGCACTCCCCGCTCACCGCCTACCCGGGCATCCCGAAGGAGGGCTTCAACTCCGACGCGGCGATCCAGAAGCTGAAGGGCTTCGGCATCCCCGCTGACAAGTTGCTGCTCGGTATCGGCTTCTACGGCCGCGGCTGGACCGGTGTCACCCAGAAGGAGCCGGGTGGCAAGGCGACCGGCCCCGCGCCGGGCAAGTACGAGCAGGGCATCGAGGACTACAAGGACCTCAAGACCCGCTGCCCGTCCAACGGCACCGTCGGCGGCACGGCCTACGCCCACTGCGGCAACCAGTGGTGGAGCTACGACACCCCCGCCACCATCGGCGGCAAGATGAACTACAAGAACCAGCAGGGTCTCGGCGGCACCTTCTTCTGGGAGCTCAGCGGAGACACCTCGGGCGGCGAGCTGATCAAGGCGATCAGGTAGTCGACACCCGATGACCGCGGGCGACCGCGGTCGGTGACGCCCCAGGGTGGGGAGCCGGTCCGCCGGCTTCCCACCCGCTCGCCTTTCCGGGCCCCGTGCGGCGCCCGCGCGCCCTTCCCCGCTCGTACGACACCCGCCAGCGCTTGCCGTACGACGCCGGCTCGGGCATTTTGCACACCGCCCGCCCGTACCTTCCGTGCAGTGGCCGGGCCTTCCGTGCGGTGGCCGACCGCGTGGGTCCGTGCCAGCCTGGGGGCATCCCCAGACCCGCCGGGAGGTCTCACCACAGTGTCGTGGCGGCTCCGTACCCCCAGGTTCGCCCGTGGCCTGTTCGTGGTGCTGCTCGGGTACCTGGCAACGATCGTCGTCATCGACGAGCTGACCGCGCGCTACCTGCGGCTCGACGTGTACGCCGCGGTCGCGCCCATGGTCGCCGCCGCGCTGTGCACCTACCGCCAGACCCTGGTCATCGGGGCTCTCGACTTCGTCGCCATGACCGTCATCTACGGCGTGCTGCCGACCAGCGTGCCCACCGTGACCCGGGCCGGCGCGATCCTCAGCAATGCGCTGATGGTGGGCGCGAGCATCGCCGTGGCCCGGCTGCTGCGCGACCGCGAGGACCTGCTCGCCCGGGAGCGCGCCACCGGCGAGGCCGCCCAGCGGGCCCTGCTGCGCCAGCTTCCGCTGCGTACCCGCGAGGTCGTGGTGGACGGCTTCTACGTGTCGGCGCAGCGTGACGCGCTGGTCGGCGGTGACCTGTACGAGGCGGTGGAGACCCCGCACGGCACGCGGGTGCTCATCGGCGACGTCCGCGGCAAGGGGCTGAGCACGCTGGGCGCCGGCTCGGCCGTGCTGACCGCCTTCCGGGAGGCTGCCTACCACCGGCGCAGCCTGCTCAGCAGCGTGGGCGCGATGGAACAGGGCCTGGCCCGCTACAACGCCTCGGGCGAGGGACAGGAGCCGCTCGGCGCGCAGGAGCGCTTCGTGACCGCGCTCGTCCTCGGCACCGACGGCACGCCCCCGCACGACGCCGGGCGCCCGGCCCCAGACGCGCCGCTCCCGCTGCTCCTCGTGGACTGCGGCCACGTCGCGCCGTACGTGATCGGCCCCGACGGCACCGTACGGGAGGTCGAGATCGCCGAGCCGGGGCTGCCGCTGGGCCTCGGTGAGCTGGCCGAGCAGCCGCGGGACATCCAGCAGGTGGTGCTGCCGGCCGGCTGTCGGCTGCTGGCCTGCACGGACGGCGTGACCGAGGCCCGGGGCGCGGACGGCGCGTTCTACCCGCTGGCGGCCCGGCTCCAGCGCTGGGCGGTGCTGCCGACCGTTCAACTGCTCCGTACGCTGCGGGCCGACCTGGACGTGCACACCGGTGGGCAGCTCCAGGACGACGCGGCGGTGCTGATCATGGAGCGGCTGCCGGTCGCCGACCCGGTGTCGCGCCAGCCGGCCCGCGGCTGATCGGGGGCGGTCGGGGCGCGCTCGGCGTCGGGTGACCGTGCCGAGTGGCGCACTTCGGCACACCGTGCGGCGCCGTCCGGCCCGCCCCGTGTGGCGTCGTCCGGTCCTCGCCGCACGACCGTCATGGGGCATCGTGGGGCGCGGTGGGACGGCGCGGTGGGACGCCGTCATTGAGCGCCGTCATACGCGGCGCGGGGCACTGTCGTACGCGGCGGGGGCAGGCCCTGGCGGGGCCGGCGGCACGGCGCCGTCATCCATAAGAAGTCGGGTTGGTGGGGGCCCCAGTTCCCGGCGCGCACAGGGAGAAACCTCACGTGCCGCGCGGCCGGACCAACCGGGCCTGGATGTGGTTAACCCGTGTCACGATGATGCCTCGTCGCCCCGTGGCCACCGTCGTCGTCGTGGCCACCGTCGTCGTCGTGGCCACCGTCGCCGTAGCGCATCCGTCTCTGCCCCCCTACCCGCCCGTTGCCCCTAGCGCCTGCCGTACCCCTACCACCCCCTATCTCTCCTGCCTCCGTCCCCTGTCCGCGTCTGTCCGTCTTGGAGCGGCGATGACCTCGTCTCAGTTCAGTCCAGTCCTCTTGCTCATCGGCTTCGTCCTGTTGCTCGGGGCCATGTTCGGCGTCGCGTACGCCGTCGGCTCGGCGGCCGGGCCGGTCGCGCCGGGCCTCCACCGTTCAGGTGACGGAGGGTCCGGCGGCGACATGGACGACATGGGTGGGATGGACAACCACGGTCTCGGCGTGCTGTCGCCGGCGCCGGTCCGGGGCGTGCCGGCGGCGGGCGGGGGGGTGCGGGGGCCCGGGCCCCCCCCCCCCCCCCCCCCCCCGGAGGGTGAACAAAAAACACCCCCCCCCCCCCAAACCCCGGCTTTTATTTGGGGGGGGGGGGGGGATTTAAAAAAA
>NZ_JBEHZD010000035.1:0-29331 GCF_040240285.1 Streptomyces sp. HSW2009
GGGGGGGGGGTGGGGGGGGGGGGGGGGGGCGGGGGGGGGCCGCGCCGGGGGGGTCCGCGTGGGGGGGGGCCCCCGCGCTGGGTGCGCACCCAGCTCACCGTTCAGCGAGCCTGGCGCTCGGCCCGCCCCACCGTCACCCAGCCCACCACTGAGTCAGCCCACCGCTCACCCGGCCCGGCGCTCAGCCGACGTGGGGCCGGCCGCCGGCCCCGGGTGGCTCATCGGCGGATCGCGGCGCGGGTGGGGCGGCGGGGGTGGTGGGGATGCGGGTGCGGACGTCCTGGAGCAGGGTCTGCATCGCCGTTCGGAAGACCTCGGCCTGGTGGTCCCCGAGGAACTCGGTGTGTCCGAACACCTCAAGGACGACCAGGCCGTGCATGTGTCCCCAGGCGCCGAGGAGGAGCGCGGTCGCCGGTGGCGGGAGTTCGCCCAGCCCGTCGGGCGGCAGCTCCGCCAGATGGGCGCGGAGCGCGGGGGAGAGCTCGGGTGCGTCGGCCCCGGCCAGTTGTGCGGTACTGAATCCGGCGAACAGCTCGCGCTGGAAGATGCCGCTCATCCGGCGTACCGCCTGGGTGGTGGGGCCGCCGGCGGGCGCCGCGTAGTGCCGCAGCGGCGTTCCGTACAGGAGTTGGAACCGCTCCGGGTGGGCGATGGCCCACCGCCGGTAGCCCTCGGCCGCCGCCACCAGGCCGGGCGGCCCGGCCCGGTCGGTCGCCGCGTCGTCGACGGCCGCCTGCACCGCGTCCGCCAACTCGTCGTACGCCTTGGTGATCAGCGCGGTGATCAGCGCGTCCCGGTTCGGGAAGTAGTGGTAGAGCGCCTGGACGGTCATGCCGAGGCCGCGGGCGACCGCGCGCAGCGACAGGCCCGCGGGGCCGTGCTCGGTGATGTGGGACTCGGCGGCGCTGACGATCTCCTGCGAGGCGGCGGCCCGGCGCCGCTCACGCAGCGAGGGCAGCGCCGGGGCACCGGCCGCGGTGTGGGTGTCGAGGGACATGCGGCGACCGTACGGCCCCGGAGCGGGGAGCGACAGCAGCCGGCAGCCAACTGTGAAGAAAATCTAACACTGCCAAATTCCCCGACGCCTCACTAACGTCCCTTCACAGGGGAACGGCGGCCCGGCCCGAGCCACCGCGCCCCGGCGCGACGGCCGGTGACGGCCCGTCGAACCGGCGCGTACCACCGGACGCCGCTGGTCCGGGGACCACCGGGCCGCGGCCCCGCCGCACGGCGGGAAAAGCACCGCGCGGCCCCGAAGGCGTCATGCCGCTCCGCGTGGACACGGGGCGGCGACCGGCGCCACGTGCGGGCGCCGACCGGCTCCCCGCCGACCCACCTGATCCACTCCGTACAGAGGGAGACCTGCGTGTTTGAGCGCATAGCCGAGTTGGCCGTCCGCCGGGCGCGGCCGGTGTTGATCGTCGCCGCGCTGGTGCTGGCCGTGCTGGGCGTCGTCGGCGCGGGCGCCTTCGGCAAGTTGCTGGGCGGCGGCAACGACGATCCGGCGGCCCAGTCCACCCGCGCCGGCAAGGTCATCGAGGAGAAGTTCGGCGGCGAGACCAATCTCGTCCTGTTGGTGCGGGCCGTCGAAGGCCGCATCGACGACCCCGCGGCCGAGCGCGGCGGCCGGGCCCTGGTCGCGGCCCTCAAGGCGGAACCCGAACTCACCAACGTGGTCGCGTACTGGGACCGGGACGATCCCGCCCTGCGCTCCGAAGACGCCCGCGAGGCGCTGATCCTCGCCCACGTCCGGGGCACGGGCAAGGACCAGGAGGAACACGCCAAAGAGATCGTCGACGCCCATGCCGGAACCCACGAGGGGCTGACCGTACGGGCCGGCGGCGGCAGCGCGGTGGGTGCCGACATGTCCACCCAGGTCGCCGATGACCTGCTGCTGGCCGAGGCCATCGCGGTGCCGCTGACCCTGATCCTGTTGCTGGTCGTGTTCGGCAGCGTGGTCGCGGCCCTGCTGCCGCTGCTCATCGGCCTGATCGCGATCGCCGGTACGTTCGCTGAACTCGCCCTACTCGGCAGCGTCACGGACGTCTCCGTGTTCGCGACCAACCTGACCACGGCGCTCGGTCTCGGCCTCGGCATCGACTACGCGCTGTTGATGACCAGCCGGTTCAGGCAACAACTCGCGACCGGGGCGAGCGTGCCGGACGCGGTGCGGCACACGGTGCGCACCGCCGGGCGCACCGTCGCCTTCTCCGCCGCCACGGTGGCCGCGGCCCTCGCCGCCCTGCTGGTCTTCCCGCAGTTCTTCCTGCGCTCGTTCGGCTACGCCGGCGTGGGCGTGGTCGTCATCGCGGCCGGCAGCACCCTGCTGGTGATGCCCGCCCTGTTCGTCGTCCTCGGCCACCGCGTCAACAGCGGCCGACTGCCCTGGGCCAAGCGGACGGGTTCCGACGCGCGGGCGCCGCGGTGGGGCCGGCTGGCCAGGTTGGTGATGCGCAGGCCCGCGCTCACCGCGCTGCCGGTGCTCGCCGTGCTGCTGCTGGCCGCCGGCCCGCTGCTCGGCATCACCTTCGGCACGCCCGACGAACGCGTCCTGCCCGAGGACGCCGAGAGCCGCCAGGTCGCGACGGCGCTGCGGGACCACTTCGACGGCAACGACGAGGCCGCCCTGCACATCGTCGTGGACGCGTCCGTGGGCGCGGCCCCGCTCGCCGCGTACGCCACCGAACTCGCCGCGCTGCCCGACGTCGTACGCGTCGAGACCAGCGCCGGCAGCTACGCCGGCGCCCAACCCGACGGCACGGCCGGCCGGTCAGGCCCGGGCAACCCCGCGCTCGGCCGCCCGGACGCCCAGCGGGTGACCGTGGTCAGCACCCTGGCGCCGGCCTCGGACGCGGCACAGCACCTGGTCGACGAGGTGCGCTCGGTCGAGGCACCCGCCGGGACGAAGCCGCTGGTGGGTGGCGCTGCGGCCGAACTGGTCGACTCGAAGGACTCCATCGCCGACCGGCTGCCGCTGGCGGTGACCCTGGTCGCGCTCACCACCTTCGTGCTGCTCTTCCTGTTCACCGGCAGCGTCGTCCAACCCTTGCGCGCCCTGGTGCTCAACCTGATCAGCCTGGGAGCAACCCTCGGCATCACCACCTGGATCTTCCAGGACGGCCACCTCTCCGGGTTGCTCGGCTTCACCCCCCAGCCGATGGACACCTCCATGACGGTGCTGATGTTCTGCATCGCCTTCGGCCTCTCCATGGACTACGAAGTGTTCGTCACCAGCCGCATCAAGGAACTCCACGACCTGGGTCGGGACACCGAGACCTCGGTGGCCGACGGCCTGGGCCACACCGGCCGCATCGTCACGGCCGCGGCCTGCCTCCTCGCGGTGAGCTTCTTCGCCTTCGGGACGGCCGAGGTCAGCTTCATGCAGATGTTCGGGGTCGGCAGCGGGCTGGCCATCCTCATCGACGCCGTCGCCGTACGCGGCGTGCTCGTGCCCGCGGCGATGCGGCTGCTCGGCCACTCCGCTTGGTACGCGCCGCGCCCGCTGCGCGCCCTGCACCAGAGGATCGGGCTGCACGAGGGCGGCCCCACACCGACATCCGCCCCTGCGGGGGGATCGGCGGCTGCCGGATCGTATGCCGAGGACCGGTCACGGGTGTGAGCGTACGGGGGTGATCGTAGGCGTGTGACCGTACGGGGGGTGCCCCGCGCAATCAGTCTCAACTCCCATGACGGGGGCGGTGATTGCGCGGGGCTTGGTGCGGTCTTGGGGTGGAGGCTGGGGCCGGGGCCGGGGCCGGGGCCGGGGTCGGGGCGGGGAGTGTGGGAGGAGTGTCGGGTGTCGGCGGGCCGGGGTCGGGGAGTCGGAGGGCTGGGGGCCGGGGTGTTGAAGTTGGTGCGGTGGCGGCCCGGGTGCGCACGGGGCTGTGGCGGTTGGCGTGGGCACGTATCTGGTCAAGTCGCCCGCGCGCGAGGAATGTTGCGGGTTGCCTGAAGGTTGCCCACGGGTGGACGGCGAGCAAGAGGTGGGGGATGCGGCCGTTCCGTGGTCGCTCGCCCGCGAACGGTGGGGGAGCCGAGCCCCGGCTAAGCCCCCCGGCAGAGCACCTCTCGACGCAGAAGCCCACCACGGCTACGCCATTGACAGCAGGGTGGTCTGTACCAATCATGTGGCCCATGTGGAGACTCCGTGGAAAGCTGGCCGTGCTCGCGGCCCTGCTGCTGCCCATCGGGCTTGCCGGTCCGGCCCAGGCCGTGGCCGGTGCGTCATCGGCGGCCCCGCCCGTGCCCGCCCCCGTCCACACCCGCATCGACACCGACGATCCGGTCCTGTTCATCACCATCGATGACGGCTGGGACACCGAATCCGCGGCCGGTGCGCAAAAGTTGCTGATCGACCGGCAGGTTCCCGCCTCGCTGTTCCTGCTGCCCGGTGCCTACCAGCGGGACAGGGACTACTTCCGTACGCTGCTCGCCCACAGCCCGGCCCGGGTGGAGAACCACACGGTCACCCACCGCGACATGACCACGCTGAGCGCGGCCGAGCAGCGGGCCGAGATCTGTGGCGCCCGCGATCAGCAACTCGCCGCCTTCGGGGACAGTCCGCAACTGTTCCGACCGGCGGGCGGCCAGGACCACAACTGGCCCTACTACAACGACGACACCCGCACCGCCGCCACCGCCTGCGGCGCCAAGGCCGTGGTGACCTGGACGCACGACCTCACCACCTGGGGCTCGTGGACCCCGCCGATGCCGGAGCTGCGGCGCGGGGACGTCGTCCTGCTGCACATGGGTGCCCAGTTGGAGGGTGACCTCCGGCGCGTACTGGCCGCGGCGGACGCGGCCGGCCTCAAGCCGGCGAAGCTGCGGGAGTACGTGCGCGCCTCCTCCTGAGCCCGGCCCGGCCGGGCGCGCGGTCGCAGGCTTGACTTCAACCGCGCTGCAACTCCTCGCGTCTCCCACGTCGCCGCGCCGCCGGTCACCGGACCGGACGGCGTGCCCAGCCGGCGACCCGACGACGGAGACACCCAGCCATGATCCTCGTGACCGCAGCCACCGGAAACATCGGCACCGACCTGTTGGCCCAGTTGCGCGCCAGCGGTGTCGGGCCGGTCCGGGCCCTGACCCGCGACGCCACCCGAGCCGCCTTCCCGGCGGGGGTGACGGCCGTCGAGGGCAGCCTCACGGACCCGGTGTCCTGGGCGGCGGCGCTTGCGGGTGTGCGCGCGCTCTTCCTCGTACCGCACCTGGGCCCGGACGCTGACCTGCTGCGGGCCGCCCGGGAGGCGGGCGTGGCGCACACGGTGCTGGTCTCCTCCATCACCGTGCAGACCCACCCGCGGCTGGCACCTGCCGCCGCCCACCGGCAGGTTGAGGAGTATCTGAAGGGCAGCGGCATGGGGTGGACGATCCTGCGGCCAACCCAGTTCGCGTCCAACACCTACCAGTGGGCGGACTCCATCCGCGCCGACGCGACCGTCAGCGCACCGTACGCGGACACCGCACTGCCCACCATCGACCCGGCCGACATCGCATCCGTGGCCCGGGCGGCGCTCACCGACCCGAGCCGCCACCACGGCCACACCTACGCACTGACCGGGCCGGCCCCCGTCTCGCCGCGCCACCAGGTCGCCCCCAACGCGGCGGCCCGGGCGCGCGAGGTGGGGTTCACCGAGATCAGCCGGGAGGTGGCGCACGCGCGGCTCGCGCCCGTGTACGGCGCCGAGTTCGCCGATGCGGTGCTCGATGTCACCGGTGGGGACGTCACCCCGGAGTTGCTGCGGGTGCGCGACACGGTCGAGCAGGTCACCGGGGTGCCGGCCCGCACCTTCGAGCAGTGGGCCACGGAGCACGTCGCGGCCTTCCGCTGACGCGCGGCGGGTGGCGCGGTCGGGCGGGCGCGGCCGGCCCGGCCGCCGGGCGGGGGGGCTGCCTCCCGATCTCGGTCGGAGCCGCCAGGTTGCGCTTCCCGGCGGGTCCCACCGGCCTCGCCATCGTCAGTGGTCTCCGGCGCCCACTACGTCGGCAACGAACCTGTTACGCGGACCGGCCGCGCAGCAGGCCCTCGGTGGCGTGGTGCAGGCGCAGTGCGGCTTCCTGGTCGAACGCCTTTCTCTTGTAGGGGAGTTGACGCTTCTTCTGGTACGCGGTGAACCGCTCGCCCGGCGGCTCGTCCAGGAGGCGGACCATGGGGGCCACGGCCTTCGGTACGGAGCTGGCGAACACGGAGAAGGACGCCTTGGTCAGGGCCCGTAGCGGTGCGGGAAGGTGGTTGGGCATGTCGGTCGCGACGACGCCGGGGTGGTATCCGACGTAACGGATGTGGGTGTCGGGATGCAGGGCGGCGAAGGCGACGCCCAGCAGGTCGTTGGCGCGGAAGGACTGCAAGGTGGCCTTGGTGCCGCCGTAGCGCCGGGTGAGTTGCAGGTCGTCCCAGTGGATGCGGCCCAGCGGGACGCCAGGGGTCCCGACGTTCATGATGACGGGGCGCTGCGCCGCCTCCAGCCTGTCCCGCAGTCCGTGGCTCAGCAGGAACCGGCTCAGGTAGGCGAGGGCGAAGCTGTGCTCGAACCCTTCGTCGGTGACCTTGCGCGGACCGAAGAGGCGGTAGCGCTGGGCGCACAGGACGAGCTTGTCCACCACGGGGCAGATGTTCTCCAACGCGGTGAGGAGTTGCTCGGTCGCGGCGACGGACGTCAGATCGGCCCGTAGGAAGGTGGCGTGGCCGCCGGCCGGGACGGCCGCCGCCTCGGTGAGCAGGGACTCGCCCTTCGCCGGTGTGCTGCCGATGGCCACCACCCGCGCGCCCTGCCGCAGGTAATGCAGGGCCAGCCCTCTGCCGAGCCCGTCCGTTCCCCCGGTGATGACCACGGTCTGCATCCCTGGTTCCCCTTCCCCTGTGGGCCCGGGCGGCAGGCGCTCAGCCCGGCGCCACGGAATCGCTATACGGATATGACGTATCCGCTTAGCGGGACCGTACCATGGAACCGGATAGGTCATATCCGGTTCGGTCGGGGTCGGTACGAGGAGTCGTGCATGGGCAGCCAGCGTGAGGACGAGGGAGCCGCTGTGACGGGAGGGCGCCCGCTGCGGCGGGACGCGGAGCTCAACCGCCAACGCATCGTCAAGGCCGGGCGCGAGGTCTTCGCCGCACGCGGCCTCCAGGCCACCCTCAACGACGTCGCGCACCACGCCGGTCTGGGGGTGGGCACCGTCTACCGCAAGTACCGCGACAAGCAGACGCTCGCGGAGGCGGTCTACAGAGAAGAGCTCGCCGAGATCGCGGCGTTGGCCCAGGCGGCCAGGGCGGAGGACGACGCCTTCGACGCCCTGGCCGGCTTCATCGAACAGGCCCTTGAACGGGCGGCGCACAACCGTGGCCTGCGCGAACTCATCCGGCAGGGCCCTGTCGAAGCCGCCGGCCTCGCGCGCGCGAGAGCGGAGATCGCGGCGCACTGCGAGCACCTGGTGGAGCGGGCCCGTGCCCAGGGCGCGCTGCGCGCCGGCGTCACCGGGGCGGACATCGCACCGATCGCCGCGATGGTCGACGCCGTGCTGTCGCTGCCCGGCGAGCAGTCGCCACAGCTGTGGCGACGCTATCTGGCGATCGTTCTCGACGGGCTCCGCGCCCACTCGGACCAGCGACCGCTGCCCGGCCCCGAAGGGCCGGCCTGACCTCGCCCCGCCCGCTGCGCGCTACGCCTGCACCGGCTCGGTCGGTTGCTCCGGCGTCCCGGCCCGCACCGCCGTGCCGTCCGCCGCCGCCTGCGATGCGCCGTCCGCCGCCTCCGGTGTGTCGCCCCCGGTGGCCACCCGGTGCAGTCGGCGGACCGCCGGGGTGGCCAGCAGCGCGGCGCAGCCCACCAGGCAGCCGCCCGCCGACACCAGGAGCAGCCGCTGCGGAGAGGCCAGGGCGAGGGCCGGGCCGGCCAGGAGTTGGCCGAGCGAGATGCCGGAGACCGAGCCGGCCAACTCGTACGCGGAGACCCGGTTCAGCACCGCCGGCGGGGTGTGGGTCTGCACGCTCGTCGCCCACATCACCGACCAGAACGCCAACGCGGCGCCGCCGACGACATGGCCGACGAGCAGGACCGGCAGCCCGGCGCTCAGCGCCACGCACAGCGGCAACGCCGCGTACAGCACCATCGCCAGCGCGCCGGCGGCCAGTGGCCTGGCCGGGTGCACCCGGAGCGCGACCAGGCCGCCGAGCACGGTGCCGGCGCCGAGGAACGAGACCGCGAGACCGTAGGAGTTCGCCCCGAGCCGGTCGCCGATGAGTTCGGAGCTGAGCGGTACGAGCGGGCCGAAGAGCAGCACGCCGAAGACCACCCAGATCAAGATCACCGACCACATCCAGGTACGGGCGCGGAACTCCTGCCAGCCCTGCCGCAGATCGTGCCGGAGCGAACTGCCGGTGCGCGCGGCGGCGCTGGACGGGGCCTGCGCGTCCGCGGGGTGTGCGTCCACGCCCTGCGCGTCCACGCCCTGGACGTCCGTGACCTGGACGTCCGTGACCTGGGCGTCCGTGACCTGGGCGTTCGCGGTCGGTGTGGCCGTGGTGAGCGCGGCGGCGGGCCGGTTCGCCGGGGCCAGCTTGATGAGCGCCAGGCACAGCGCGCTCAGCAGGAAGGTGCCGGCGTCGAGCGCATAGACCGTGCCGGCGCCGGTCAGTGCGATGAGCAGGCCCGCCAGGGCCGGGCCGAGCAGATGGGCGAGCGCGTCGGCCACCTTCAACGTGGCGTTGGCGCGCTGCGGTTCGCGGGCGATCAGCGGGACCATGCCGTTCATCCCCGGCAGGAACATCGCCACCGCGGCACCGGCCAGCGCCGCCATCGCGATCAGCAGCCAGAACGGCGGCGACCCGACGAAGAACGCCACCGCCAACACCCCCTGCGTGACCACCCGGACCAGGTCCGCGCCGACCATCATCCGCCGCGCGCCGAACCGGTCGGCGAACACCCCGCCGAACAGCACGAGCAGCACGAACGTGCCGGTCCACACGCCGAGGACCAGACCCACCCCGGAGATCCCGTACCGCGCGCCGACCGCGAGCGCGGCGGCCACCGGCATCATCGCGTCACCGAGTTGGGAGACCGTGCGGGCGGTGAAGAAGTACGCGAAGCGCCGGTCCCACAGCGGAGGTCGGGACGGCGGGGCCGCGGGCCCCGCGGCCGTCGTCGGCTGCGTCGACGCAGGTTCCGGTGCAGGCCCCGACGGGTGCGGCTGAGGCGACGCCGGCGAGGAGGACGACGCGGGCGGGGCGGGCGGCTGGGGCTTCGAGGTGGTCACGGCTCCCATACTGGTGTGGACCAATCGATCGCCCCAGTGTCCGGAACGACGTGATGGGGTACTTTCGCGCCATGACGCTTCGCTCGCCGTCGCAGCCCCCGGCGCCGCACCGGGTCGTGGCCCTGCTGCAACCCCCGCAGGCCACCTTCCCGCTGGCCTGCGCGGCCGAGGTGTTCGGCGACCTGGGCCCGGAGGTCCCCGCCCGCTACACCTTCGACGCCTGCACCGAACACCCGGGCCCGCTGCGCACCCAGACCGGCTGCGACCTGGTGGTCACCGGCGGTCTTGCGGCCCTGGAACGGGCGGACACCGTGCTCGTCCCCGGCTGGCCGCAGGGCCAGGACGCGGGCGCCGCCGTGTCACCCGCGGTGGTCGACGCCGTCAGGTCGGCGCACCGGCGCGGGGCCCGGATCGTCAGCCTGTGCTCGGGCGCCTTCGTACTCGCCGCGGCCGGGCTCCTCGACGGCCGCCGGGCCGCCACCCACTGGGCCCGCGCCGCCGAGTTGGCCAGCCGCTACCCACGGGTGCAGGTGGACCCCGCGGTGCTCTACGTGGACCACGGTGACGTCGCCACCAGCGCCGGGGCCGCGGCCGGCGTGGACCTGTGCCTGCACCTGGTGAGCCGCGACCACGGCGCCGCGTACGCGCTGCGGATCGCCCGCCACATGGTGATGCCGCCGCACCGCGAGGGCTGCCAGTTGCAGTACGCCGAACTCCCCACGGCGGGGCCGGTCACCGACTCCCTCGCGCCGCTCCTCGACTGGCTGTCCGAGCGGCTCGACCAGCCCATCAGCGTCGCCGACATGGCCCTTCGCTCACAGGTCTCGCCCCGCACACTGACCCGCCGCTTCACCGAACAACTGGGCATCAGCCCCGGCCGCTGGCTGCTCGACCGGCGGATCGCCGCCACCCGGGCCCTCCTGGAGGAGACCGACCTGCCGGTGGAGACCATCGCCCGCAAGGTGGGCCTGTCATCGGCGGTCAACCTGCGCCGACGCTTCCACGAGGCGCTGCGCACCACACCGGCCGCCTACCGGCGCACCTTCCGCGTGCACCAGGCCGGCTGACCGAGCGGCAGCCGACCGACCTCGCACGCCGCCTGCGGCACGGGTCCCGTACGCGGCTAAGGGACCTGTACGCGGCTAAGGGACCTGTACGCGGCACGGGTCCCGTACGCGTGGCCACGTGGCGCGTTCCGCCGTTGACCGGCCCGCCCGCGGTGGCTTGGCTGGGTGCCGTCCCCGCCCGGGGACCCACGTCCATGGGAGGCGCCGTGCGACCGAACCGGATGCGAACCACCCTCGTGGCGGCGGGGCTCTGCCTCCTCGCCGTGCCCGCCGCACCCGCCCGCGGCCACACCCCGACGGCCGACCGGCCCGAAGCCCGGGCCACCGCTGCCACGACCGGCCCGGCGTCCCCCGTCGAGCGGGTCAGCGTGACCGCCGACGGACAGCAGGCCAACGGCGATTCCCGGTCCGCGGTCATCAGCGGCGACGGACGGACGGTCGTCTTCTTCAGCGAGGCGACCAACCTGGTGCCGAACGCCCGCGTCACCGGCAGCCAGATCTATGCGAAGGACCTGCGCACCGGCGCGGTCGACCTGGTCAGCGTGGGCTCGCAGGGCGCGCTCGCCTCCGGGCTCGGCGGCCGGCTGACGGTCAGCGACGACGGGCGCTTCGTCGCCTTCGACGCGGAGTCGGCCATCGAACCGACCGACACCAACCAGGGCCCCGACGTCTATCTGCGCGACCGCCAGCGGCGCCGCACCGAACTGGTCACGGCCAAGGCCCCGGACGCCCCGGACGCCCGCAGCTTCGGGGCGTCCCTCAGCGCGGCCGGCCGGTACGTCTCCTTCACCTCGCTGCGCGCCGACTTCGGGCCGCGCGACACCAACGGCACGGGCGACGTGTACGTACGCGACCGGCAGCGCGGCACCACCGAACTGGTCAGCGTCGCCACCGACGGCAGCCAGGGCGACGGGCCGTCCGCCGAGTCCCTGCTTAGCCCCGACGGCCGCCAGGTCACCTTCACCACCCAGGCCAAGACCCTCTTCCCCTGGCCCCGGGCCGCTTCCCCGGCTGCGCCCCCGGCCGAGACCGAGGCGGCGCCGAAGCGGCCGGTGCCGTACGTCACCTTCGGCGTGCACGACCGCCGCACCGGGCGGACCACGGCCGGCGCGTACAACACCGACGACCTGCCCGCCAAGGCCAGTTACGAGCTGGCGTTCTCGGCCGACAGCCGCATCCTGCTGTTCAGGTCGGGGCAGCAGATCGTCCCCGGCAACGGGCCCGCCGACGTGTGGAACTACTACGCACGGGACCTGCGCACCGGCGCCATCCGGCGGCTGATCCTGCTGCCCGACGGCAGCGTCCCGCCGCACACCGCCTACGGGCTCGGCCTCAGCCCCGACGGCCGCACCGTCTACTTCACCGCGTCCGACGCCGACTTCGCCCCGGGCGACCCGCACCCGGCCTGGGACACCTACCAGCGCGATCTGGAGACGGGCCAGGTCAGCCGACTGGTCTCCACGCCGGACGGGGGCTCGCCCCGCGACGGTTCCTGGGGCGTCCAGCCCGACCGGGCGGGCCGCGCCCTGACCTTCGTCAGCGACTCGCCCGACCTGGTATCGGGCGACACCAACGGCGTCGGTGACGTGTTCGTGCGCCGCCTGGGCCGATGATTCTCTGACGTCTCGTCAGACAGCTTGGCCCTCGGCGTCCGTACGCTCAGAGAGCCTGGCCCCCGGCGTCCGTACGCTGCGACCGCCGGAGCGCCCGTACCGGCGCGGGACGCCGCGCGGGGGTACGGCCACCGTCCGGCGGCCGTACCCCCTCCTGCCCTCGCGCTCCTCGTAACCCTCGCGCTCCCTCGCGACCGTCGCGCCCGACCCGCCGTCCGCCGCCGCACCAGACATCGGACATCGGGCATCGGGCATCGGGCGGAGGGTCAGCCGCCGCGCGGGGGAACAGCCGCGTCAGCCGCGGCTCTGCTCCGGCGGCGCGCCGAGCAAGCCGGTCAGCACCTTCGACAGCTCGGCGCTCGCCTCACTGGTCTGGGCGCGCCAGGCCACGTGCCCGTCCGGGCGCACCAGCACGCAGCCGTCCGCGGCGCCCTCGCGCTGTCGCTCCCACGCGCCGTACGGGTCGCGCAGCCCCTCGGCCGCACCGATGGTGCGCACCGTGACGGTGACCCCGGTCAGCCGCGCCGCCTCGCGGGCGGCCTGGTGCCACGCCTCGCCGCCGCGGCCGGTGAGCAGGACGAACCGGCCCCGCCCGCCCACGTCCAGGGTGGAGAGGCGGCGCCGGCCGTCCTCCAACCAGACGTGTGGCAGCCGGGCGCCCGGCCAGGTGGTGGCCTGGTAGTACAGCTCGGGGTCGCGGTCCTGGACCGGTTCGGGCGTGCCGTCGTCCACCCGGGCCCCGGCCCGGTAGCGGTAGCCGATCTCCCCGCCGTGCGCATTGCCCTGGTAGTTGATCCGGGCGGGCGCGGCGGCCCGCGCCCCCCGCCGCTCGGCAGCCGCCGGCGTGTCGTCGGCGAGATCGCGCAGCAGCGCGGACTGCTCCGCGGCGCTCTGCCCCGCCTCGAAACCCAGCGCCGCCGGAATGCCGAGGAAGTCCAGCATGGAGCGCACCGCCCGGTCGACGATCTGCCCACCGACCGGCAGCCGCTCGCTCTGGTAGGTGTCCAGCAGTTCGGGACCGGCCGTACCCTCCAGGACCAGCCGCAGCTTCCAGCACAGGTTGTACGCGTCGGCGACCGCCGAGTTGAGTCCGAGGCCGTTGGTGGGCGGCATCTGGTGCACCGCGTCCCCGACGCAGAACACCCGCCCCGACGCGTACCGGGGTGCGACGACCGCATTGACCTGCCACGGCGAGACGTGCTTGATCTTCACCTCGACCGCGGGGTCGCCGATGCTCTCCCTGACGTGGCCGAGCACCTCCTCGTGGTCGCTCGGATCGAACTCCTCATCGGGGCCGAAGAACCGGAGATAGACCCACTCGGTCCAGGGCTTGATGCTGACGAAGACCCGGCCGTCCTCGGGCGGGTTGCCCGGCACGGCCCCCATGTAGAGGATCGCCGGCCGGTCCGCGCAGTAGCGCGACAGATCGGCCTCGAACCAGATCGAGGCGACCTTCGCCAACCCGGACTGGCCCTCGACGCCCAGCCCCGCCTGCTCCATCACCCGACTGTTGGCGCCGTCCGCGCCGATCAGGTAGTCGCAGCGCACCTCGTACTCCTGGCCGGTGCGGCGGTCGGCGATCACCGCGGTGACCCCGTCCGCGTCCTGGCTCATGCGCACGAACTCCTGGCCGAACCGCAACTCGCCCACATGCGCCCGCTCGGCCTCCCGGACCAGGATCGGCTCCAGCAGGTGCTGCGGCAGGTTGCACATCTGGCTGGGGCTCGCGGCCCGGTAGTCGCCGATCCGGTCGGGGCCGTTGCCGTACGCGTCGAGCCGGCTCACCTCGGGGCCCGCAAAGGTCGACATGAAGACGTGGTTGGCAAGGAACGGACTCGGCGTCGCCGCCGCGAGCACCGCGTCCTCCACGCCGAGGTCGCGCCAGATCTCACCGGTGCGCTGGTTGAGCAGATGCGCACGGGGGGTGTTGGCGCTCGTCTCGTACTTGCCGACCAGCAGATGCCGTATCCCGTAGCGGGACAGCGCCAGCGAGGCCGTCAGCCCTGCCGGGCCGTTGCCCACGATCAGTACTGGTACGTGCACGGTCACAGCCTCCTGCGCGGGGGTGCGGGTCAGGGGTGCGGAGCCCGGTTCCACCGGGGTTGCTCCCGTGGAGCCCGGGGTGCTCGGCGTGCTCACTGGGCGACCTTCTTGGCGTAGCCGCCGTAGATCACGGAGGTGTCCTTGGCGGCCTTGAGCTGGAACCTGCGGCCCAACTCGCCGTAGGTGATCTCACCGCGCGCCCGGCTGCGCATCGCCCGCAGCAACTCCAGCGGCGGCCTGCTGGACGCGAACCCGACCAGGTCCTCGTTGTGCAGGCCGTGCGCGCGGAACAGGGCGTGCAACTCGGCCGGCTTGATGAAGCCGTTCCAGTCGTGCAGGTCCTTGGGCGCGAAGCGGACGGACTTCCAGTCCTGCGCCATCTTGATCATGCCGAGCTTGGAGCGGAAGGTGCGGTTGATCGTGTCGTACAGGTAGTAGCCGCCGGGCTTGAGGACCCGCACCGCCTCGCTGATGGCCTGGTTGGTGTCGGTGACGTGTTCCAGGGTGTCGCAGCAGTACACCAGGTCGAAGGAGGCGTCGGGGAAGTCCAGCTTCTCCGCGAAGCCCTCCCGGTAGCGGATGCTCAACCCCTCGGCCCTGGCGTGCTCGGCCGCCGCCTCCAGCGAGGGGCCCGACGGGTCCACGCCGGTGACCTGGGCGCCCGCCCGTGCGAACCGCTCGGCGAGCAGCCCGCCACCACACCCGATGTCGAGCATCCGCTGACCGGTCAGATCGAAGCCGAGCCGGCTGGTCAGCACCTCGTGGAAGTAGTCGAACCGGGGCGGGGTGAACGCCTCCAGGGTGGCGAAGGGTTGGTTGTCGTCCCACCACGAGAGGTGGTTGTACACGTCGTTGTCGACAGGCATGGTCGCTGGCTCCTCAGGAGAGCTTGATGGTCGGACGGCGGACATCGAGCCAGACGGCCAGGTCGAGCACGCGCTCGAACGCCTCGCGCTCGTCGGCCTCGACGGCCTCGGGCAGGCCACGGGCGGCCTTGGTCAGCGCCTCGTGGTCGAAGAACTCCACCGCACGGTGGTCGTCGGTGAGCAACTCGCCGACCTGGCGCTGGAGTTCACTCACGTAGCGCAACTCCTGGGTGTGCGGGTAGAGCGCCTTCACCCGCTCCACCACCGAGCGCGGCAGGACGTCCTTGACGGCCGCCCGCAGCAGACTCTTCTCCCGGCCGTCGAACGTCTTCATCGCCCAGGGCGTGTTGTACACGTACTCCACCAGCCGGTGGTCGCAGATCGGCACCCGCACTTCGAGGCCGACGGCCATGCTCATCCGGTCCTTGCGGTCCAGGAGCATCCCGAGCAGGCTCGTCAGGTGCACGTAGCAGAACTCCCGCATCCGCCGCTCGTGCGCGTCCTCGCCAGGCACCACCGGGATCTCGGCCACCGACTGCTCGTACCGTTGTTGCCAGTAGCCGGGCACGTCCAGGGTGCCGACCAGCAGCTCCGGGCTGATCAGCTTGGTCGGGTGGGACTTGGGGCTGAGCCCGGAGGCCGTCACCCACGGGAACATGGCGGCCTGCTGCACCGTCGGGTGGTGGAACCACGGGTAGCCGCCGAAGATCTCGTCGGCCGACTCGCCCGAAAGCGCCACCGTCGAGTGTTCGCGCACCGCCTTGAACAGCAGGTACAGCGAGTTGTCCGCCTCACCGAAGCCGAACGGCAGGTCCCGGGCGGTGACGGTGGCCCGCCGCACCTCGGGGTTCGCCAGCTCCTGGTGGTCCAGGCGGATGGTGTGGTGCACGGTCCCGACGTGCTCGACCACCTCGCGGGCGAACGGCGCGTCCTGCGAGCCGCGCAGCTCGTCGGGGCGGAACGCCTCGGGCTGCTCGAAGTCGACGGTGAAGGTACGGGTCTGCTCGCCCCGCTCGGCCAGGTGCCGCCCCGCCAGCGCGGTCAGGGCGCTGGAGTCGAGCCCACCGGAGAGCAGCACGCACTGCGGCACATCGGCCACCACCTGGTGCGCGACGCTGTCTTCGAGGAGTTCGCGCACCCGGCGCACCGTGGTCTCGGTGTCGTCGCGGTGCTCGGCGACCTCAAGGCGCCAGTACGTGCGCTCGCGCAGCCCCGAACGGTCGAGCACCACCAGGGTGCCGGGCTTGACCTCGCGCATGCCCGACCACACCGAGCGCCCCGGCTCCTTGACGAACGCGAACAGCTCGCGCATGCCGTCGGTGTCCACCACCGGCTCCACCTCGGGGTGGGCGAGTACGGCCTTGGCCTCGGAGCCGAAGAGCACCCCGTCGTCGGTCGGGTAGTAGTAGAGCGGCTTGATGCCGAGCCGGTCCCGCAGCAGCACCAGCTTCTCCACCCGGCCGTCCCAGATGCCCAGCGCGTACATGCCGGTCAGCCGGTCCGCGACGTCCTCGCCCCACTCCAGGTAGCCGCGCAGCACCACCTCGGTGTCGCTCGCGGTGCGGAACGCGTGCCCGCGGCGGCGCAGTTCGTCGCGCAGCTCGACGAAGTTGTACGCCTCGCCGCTGTACGTCAGGGCCACCGGCCCGTCCGGGGTCTCCTCCACCATGGGCTGGACGCCGCCGGTCAGGTCGATGACCGACAGCCTGCGGTGGCCGAGCGCGGCGGACGGCGAAAGCCAGGTGCCTTCGGCGTCCGGGCCGCGGCACAGCATGGTGGCCGTCATCGCGTCCAGCGCGTCCCGTTCAGCGCTCAGGTCCCGCCGAAAGGCGATCCACCCGGTGATCCCACACATACGTCCTCTTTCTTCGGCGCTTCTTTGGTGTTCTCTGGCTTTGTCCGGCCGGTGGTGGTTCTTCGGCCGTGGTTCTTCGGTGGCCGGGGCGGCGGCCCGTGCGGGTGCGGCGGGTCGCGGCTCCCGTCCGGTCAGCGGTGGGCGGTGGCCCGCTGGGCGGCCATGTAGGGGGGCAGGCCGTCGATGTGGGAGCGGCCCACCGGGGCGAAGGAGAGCCGGTCGAGGGCCGATCCGAAGAAGGACCACGGCCGGTTGAGCTCGGCAGCCCAGCGCCAACTGAACCGGGCGCCGTACGCGGTCGGCTCCACCACGTAGTCCTCCACCAGGTGGCGGAAGATGGGCCGGGTGCCCTCCACTCCGCTGAACGTCTTGCGGTAACCCTCCTCCCAGCGGAAGAAACGCTCGCGCAGGGTGAAGTCACCGCCCATCTCGATCTCCCGGGTGGTGCCGACACCGAACGGCCGCGGCGAGGTCCACGTGAGCCGCTTCATGCCCTTGGTCCAACTCGACACCCCGTCCCCGGTCAGGGCCTCCCAGGTCTCCTGTGCCGAGTAGGGCACCTCCACCGAGCGGGCGTGGTAGAGGGACGCCGTGGCGAACAGGGCGTCGTCGGCCTCCTCGATCGGATACCAGCGTGCAGTCATGGGAGCAGGTCCTCTTCCGTGCGGTGGTCCCGCGGCGCCGGCGCGACGGGACGGGTGGGAGGGGGTGGGGTGGGATGAGCTGTGGGTGGTCGGGTGGGTTGGGTGCTGCGTGGTCGGGTGGGTTGGGTGCGGTGCGGTGGGGGCGGGGGTTGGCAGTGGGTGAGCGGGGTGCGGTGGGGTGGTGCTGCGGCGCGGGCGGTTCCAAGAGGTCAGGCCGCGGGGGGAGTTGAGGTGCCGGGAAACCGGGGGGATCACGCGGGCTTGCGGGCCCTGAAGAGTGCGACGCTGCCCCGTGTGACCAGGTCGAAGTCGTCGAAGTACTGCTTCAACTGGTCGCGCAGGTCCTCCAGGTTGTCTTCGGAGTTGTGGAAGACACCCTTGTCGTTGAGGTTGTTCATCAGCCACCGGCCGGCCCCGGAGACCGGCACGCCCGAGGACAGGATGGTGCTGCCGAAGACGGTGCCGCCGGGTCGTACGGTCGCCGCCGCGTGCTTGATCGCCACCCCCTTCTCGCGCAGGCTGCCGGGCACGCAGTGCAGCAGGAAGCTCAGCGCGGCCGAGTCGTGGCTCTCGTCCGGCACCGGCAGCGGCTCCAGCGCGTTGGCGACCACCTTGGTGGTCTCGTAGAACTCCAGCCGCCGCGCGGTGAAGTCCAACGTGCTGGGGTTGAGGTCGGCCAGCGTGATCTTCGGGTTGGAGACCGGGAACCGGGTGCGGGTCAGCAGGTAGCCGGTGCCGACGCCCAGTTCCAGGTGCTTGGCCCCGACGCAGGTCGCGTACATCCGGAGGAAGTTCCGCGGCGAGCAGCGCCAGAAGAGCGGGGCGCTGCCGCGGAACACCACCAGGTCGTAGAAGGCCAGCGCCCGTGGATGGTACGCGGCCTGGCCGTCCAGGACCTCCTGGCCGACCGTGCCGGGCTGCTGGTCGTGTGTGCTGGTCATTTGCTGGTCACCCTCGATCGGAATCGGCTGGTTAGCGCACGGGGTCGTGCTCGTTGTGGAACGCAGGGGTGGGACGGGGGTAGGTGTGCGGCCGGGCCGCGGCGGGGTCAGGACGGGCCGCCGAGGTGGTCGCCGATGGCTCGCCAGGTGGTGTCGGCATGTGCGCCGAGTACGCTGAAGTGATCGCCTGGTAGCGCGAGTTGGGTGTGTTGGGTCGGCCAGGCGGGCTGCCAGTCCGTGGTGGGGAAGCCGGGCAGTGGTGCCGCGGCCCGGGCCTGGAGCACCGGGGCGGCGACGGGGCCCGGCTTCCAGTCCGCGAACAGGGTGCCGTAGCCGCCCATCGCGGTGAGGCAGATGTCGTCGAGCGCCGCACCCGCAGGCCCGAGCCCGCCCCCGCCGGCCGCGAGGCCCGCACCCAGCACCGCCTGGATGTGGGGGAGCACCGGGCTGCCGGGCGGATAGCTGTCCACCAGCACCAGGCTCACCGGCGGCACGCCGATGGCCTCAAGGCGTTCGGCCACGGCGTGCGCGACCCAGCCGCCGGCGGAGTGCCCGAGCAGCGTGAACGGGGCGCCGTCGGCGATCCGTTGGACGTCGGCCGCGTGCAGGTCGAGGAGGGCGTCCAGGTCGACCGGGAGCGCCTCACCATCGACGAAGCCGGGCGCCGGCACCGCCCACAGGTCGCGCGATCCGCGGGCAGCCGAGGCCAGCCGCGCGTACTGGTGGGCGCCCGACTTGCCGGCGAAGGACGGGAAGCAGACCAGTCGGGGCCGGGCGGGCCCGCGCGCGAGCCGGACCGGGGCGGCGCGCCGGGTCAGCTCGTCCGGCGTGCGGAAGGTCTCCCGGAAGCGGGCCGCGTCCCGCAGGAAGCCGTCGAACGCGGCGAAGCTGCCCGCCCGCGCGGCCCGTACGGCGAGTGAGCCGAGCAACCCTACGGGCTCGGTCCGCGTGCCGGGCACGTCGGTGGCGCCGACGCGTACGGACGGGGTGGGTGTGTGGCCCCCGGGGGAGCCCGAAGTGGCAGTGTCCTGGCTGGCGGCCCCGGCGGAGGGTGTGGCCCCGGTGGCGGGCCCGGCCTGGGACGCGGAGCCGGTCGCCGCATGCCGGGCCGCCGGTTCGCGGGCCGGCGCGGGCGCGGAGAGCGGACCGTCAGCGGCGACCCCTTCAGGTCCCTGCGCCGAGCCCCCTACCGCGGCGTCGGCTCCGGCCTGCACCGCGCTGACCTGCGGGGCACCGGCCGTCGTCGCCGCAACCGACGGTGCCGTGACTGACGGTGCGTCGGCTGTGTCCGTGCCGGCTGCGTCCGCATCGGTCAGGCCCGCACCGCCCGCCAGCACAGGGATCGGCGCAGCAGCCGGAACCGTGTCCGAGACCTGCCCCAGCGCCTCCCACCCGGTGAGCAGGTGTGCGGCCAGATCGTCCAGGGTGGGGTGCTCGAAAACGGCGGTGCTCGACAGGGTGACGCCCGTCGCCCGCTGGAGGCCGTCGCGCAGTTCGGTGGCGGCGAGCGAGTCGATGCCGAGTTCCGGCAGGCCGAGGGCGGACTCGACCTCGTCGGTCGTGTCGTGCCCGAGGACGGCAGCCACCCGGGTGGCCACCAGCGACCGCAGTACGGCATGCCGCGCCGGCGCGTCCAGGCCCGCGATCTCGGCCGCCAACGCGCCCTGACCCTCGCCCGTCGGAGTCCCGCCCATCACCGCGTCCGCCGGCGCGCCCGGCGCCCGGACCGTGTCCTGGGGGCCGACCGGCCAGAACCTCCGCCGCTGGAACGCGTACGTCGGCAACGCCACCCGCGGGCCGCCCGTGAGCCGGGTCCCGACCGGAGCCAGGGGCCCAGCCGCACCCTGGGGGCTGGCACCGTCTCGGAGACCGCCGGCGACCCGCGTCCCGCCGATGCCCCGGTGGCCGCCAGGACCGGCCGTACCGTCGAACACCGCGTCCCAGTCCACCGACGCACCGTGGGCGTACGCATGGCCGAGCGCCGCCATCGCGCTCTCCGGCTCCGGCCTGCCGCGCCGCAGCAGCGGCACCGCAGCGATGGACCCGCCCCGCTCCACCGGCACCTCGCGCACCAGCGCCGACAGCACACCGCCCGGGCCGAGTTCGAGCACGCTGGTGATGCCGTCGGCGGCGAGCCGGCGGGCGCCGTCGTGGAACCGCACCGCCGCGCGTACGTGCCGTACCCAGTACTCCGGGTCGGTCAGCTCATCGGCGGTGGCCAGCGCGCCGCTCACGTTGGAGAGCACCGGGACGCGCGGCGACCGGTACGCCAGGGTGGCAGCGACCTCGCCGAACTCGGCCAACACACCCTCCGTGAGCGGCGAGTGGAAGGCCCTGGCCACCCGCAGTTGCTTCGTCCTGCGGCCGAGCGCGGCGAAGCCGGCGGCGATCTCGGCGACCGCGTCGGCCACCCCGGAGACCACGGTGCTCCGGGGCCCGTTGACGGCCGCGATCGAGACCCGGTCCGCGTGGTCGGCCAGCCGCGCGAGCACCTCGTCCTCGGTGGCCTCAAGCGCCGTCATCGCACCGCCGTCCGGCGTCGCCTGGAGCAGCCTGGCCCGCGCCGCCACCAGCCGGCAGGCGTCATCGGCCGACCACACCCCGGCCACATGGGCCGCGGCCAACTCGCCGATCGAGTGCCCGCCGACACAGTCCGGCACCACGCCGAAGGACTCGAGCAGCCGGTAGGCGGCCACACCCACCGCGAACAACCCCGGCTGGGTGTACACCGTCTCGTCCAACAACGCGGCGTCGGCGGTGCCGTCCGCCGCGAACAGCACCGACCGCAGGCCCGGCCGCCCCGGCCGGTCCGCGTGCTCGTCCAACAGCCCGCACAACTCGTCGAGCGACCGCGCGAAGACCGGGAACGCCTCGTACAGGCCGCGCCCCATCCCGGGCCGCTGGCTGCCCTGGCCGGGGAAGAGGAACCCGGTCCGGCCGCCGGTCACCGCGCCCCGCAGCACGCCCGGCGTCTCCGCGCCCGCCGCCAGCGCGGCGAGCCCGGCCAGCAACTCGGCCCGCTCCGCCGCGGCGCCCCGGCGGCCCGCGACGACCACCGCACGGTGGGAGAGCCCGGCCCGAGAGGCCGCCAGCGCGCGGCCGACGTCCACCGGTGCGGCCTCGGGCTGCCGGACCAGATGCTCCCGCAGCCGCGCGGCCTGCGCACGAAGGCCCTGCACACTGCGCGCGGACAGTGGCCACAGCAGCACGGGCGGCTCGGCCCCGCCCGGCGCGCCGCCGTCCCCGTCCGCAGCGGCACCCCTGTGCGGAGCACCGTCCGGGCCGTCCGTCTCGTGCACGTTGGCTGTTTCGTTCACCTCGGCCGTCTCGGCTGTGCCGTCCGCGTGCGCAGCGCCGTCCGCAGGCTGTGCCGCCGTTGCCGTCGCCGTCCCCGCCCCTGTCTCGGCTGGGGGCGCAGTCCCCGTCCCCACCTCCGGCGTCGCTCCGGGCGCGGGTGGTGCCTGTTCGATGAGTACGTGGGCGTTGGTGCCGCTGATGCCGAAGGCGGACACCCCGGCCCGGCGCGGCCGACCGGTGTCGGGCCAGGTCACCGGCTCGGAGAGCAGGGCGACCCGCCCCGAGTCCCACGCCACGTGCGGCGTGGGCTCCGCCAGGTGCAGGGTCGGCGGCAGCACCCCGTGCTCCATTGCTTTGACCATCTTGATCAGCCCGGCGACCCCGGCAGCCGCCGCCGTATGACCGATGTTGGACTTCACCGAACCCAGCCACAGCGGCCGGTCCGCAGGACGCTCCTGCCCGTACGTGGCGAGCAGCGCCTGTGCCTCGATCGGGTCACCCAACGGAGTTCCCGTGCCGTGCGCCTCCACCGCGTCCACCTCGCCCGGTGTCAGCCGCGCGTTGGCCAGCGCCTGTCGGATGACGCGCTGCTGTGCGGGCCCGTTCGGTGCGGACAGGCCGTTGCTGGCACCGTCCTGGTTGGTGGCGCTGCCGCGCACCGTGGCCAGCACCGGGTGGCCGTTGCGCCGGGCGTCGGACAGCCGCTCAAGGAGGAGCAGGCCGACCCCCTCACCCCAGGAGGTGCCGTCGGCGGTCGACGAGAAGGGCTTGCAGCGACCGTCGGGCGCCAGCCCGCGCTGCCGGCTGAAACTGATGAACGCCTGCGGCGTGGACAGCACCGTCACCCCACCGGCCAACGCCAACTCACTCTCACCCGAGCGCAGCGACTGACAGGCCAGGTGCAGCGCGACCAGCGACGACGAGCATGCGGTGTCCACCGTCACGGCCGGCCCTTCGAGCCCGAAGGCGTACGACAGCCGGCCGGACAGCACGCTGGCCGCGTTGCCCGTCATCAAATAACCCTCGATGTCGGCCGACGCCCCGAGCACGAGTTGCGGATAGTCCTGGCCGCTGGACCCTGCGAACACCCCGGTACGGCTGCCGCCGATCTGAGTCGGGTCGATGCCCGCCCGCTCGAACGCCTCCCACGCGGTCTCCAGGAGCAGCCGCTGCTGCGGGTCCATGGCCAGCGCCTCGCGCGGCCCGATCCCGAAGAACGCGGCGTCGAAGGCGTGCGCATCGGCGATGAACCCGCCCTCACGCGTGTACGTACGACCGCTGCGGCCCGGATCGGGGTCGTAGATCCCGTCCACGTCCCACCCGCGATCCGCGGGGAAGTCCGAGATCGCGTCGGTGCCGTCGGCCACCAGCCGCCACAGTTCCTCCGGGTTGTCCACCCCGCCGGGGAACCGGCAGGCCATCGCGACGATCGCGATCGGATCGTCATCTACCCCGGTCGTCGCCCGAACTACCGGCGCGGGCCGCGGTGCTTCCGTTACGGGGCCCGCGAGTTCGGTCCGCAGCCGCTGGCTCAGCGCCTCCGGCGTCGGATGGTCGAACACGGCGGTCGCCGGCAGCCGCACCCCGGCCGCGGCGTTCAACCGGTTGCGCAGCTCGACCGCGGTCAACGAGACGAATCCCAACTCGTTGAAGGAGCGCCCGACTTCCGGCGGTCCCTCAAGCCCCAGCACCACCGCGGCATGCGTCCGCACCACCTCAAGCAACAGCCGCTCCTGCTCACCCACCGACCGACCGGCCAACTCCCGCCGCAACTCCGCCCCTGGCGAGTCCCCTTCCCCCTCCACCTCATCCACACCGGACGCACCCAACGGCGCAACACCCAAGTCCCGGGTCTCCACCCAGTAGCGCCGCCGTTGGAAGGGGTAGGTGGGGAGGTTCGGGTGGTTGGTGGTGGGTGGGAGGAGGTGGGTCCAGTTGGGGGGTGTGCCGTGGGTGTGTGTGGTGGCTGCTGCGGTGAGGAGTTGGGTCCAGGTGCCGTGGTCGCGGCGGAGGGTGCTGGTGATGGTGGTGGGTTGTTGGGTGGTGTCGGTGATGTCGTGGAGTGGGGTGGTGAGGATGGGGTGGGGGCTGATTTCGATGAAGAGGGTGTGTCCGTTGCCCAGTGCGGTGGTGACGGCGTGGGTGAGGAGTACGGGTTGGCGGAGGTTGGTGTACCAGTAGTCGGCGGTGAGCTGGGTGGTGTCGAGTGCTTCGCCGGTGGTGGTGGAGTAGAACGGGATGGTGCTCTCCGTGGGCTTCAATTCGCCTAGTTTGTCAGCGAGTTGGCCACGCAGGGCTTCGACGTACGGACTGTGTGATGCGTAGTCGACGTTGATGCGACGGGCGCGAACGCCCTGCTGTTCGCAGTGTTCTAGGAGTTGTTCCACTGCGGTGGTTTGGCCGGCGATGACGGTGGTGTGGGGGCCGTTGTGGGCGGCGATGTGGAGCTGGTCTCCCCACGCCCCGGGGAGTTGCTGGGTGGCCTCCGGGGTGAGGGTGATGGAGGCCATCGCACCTTGTCCGGTGAGGGTGGTGTGGATGGCTTGGCTGCGGAGTGCGGTGACGCGGGCGCCGTCCTCCAGTGTCAGTGCTCCGGCGATGACTGCGGCGGGGATCTCACCTTGGGAGTGTCCGATGACGGCGGTGGGTTGCACACCCAGGGATTGCCACACCCTGGCGAGCGAGACCATGACGGCGAACAGTGCGGGTTGGACGACATCGACGCGCTCGATGGGTTCACCGTTGGTCAGTACGTCAGTCAGTGACCAGTCCACGTACGGTGCGAGTGCGTTCTCACACTCGGCTATCGACTGTCGGAAGACGTCAGACGTGGTGAGGAGTTCGGTGGCCATCCCGGTCCACTGGCTGCCCTGACCCGGGAAGACGAACACAGGCTTGGTGTGGTCGCCGCTGCCCGTGACCACGCTGGGGTGTTCTCGTCCGTCGGCGAGGGCGTGGAGTGCGTCCAGTAGGTGGTTGCGGTTGTGGGTGAGGAGTACGGCGCGGTGTTCGAGGGTGGCTCGGCCGGTCAGCAGGGTGTGGGCGATGGCGTGCGGGGTGGTGTCGGGGTGTTCTTCGATGTACGTGGCGAGTTGCGCGGCCTGGGCGCGTAGGGCCCGGCTGCCGCGGGCCGAGAGGACGACGGGGATGACGCCCGTCTCCACGGCCGGGCCCGCAGCGGCCGGTGCGTCCTCGGGCGACGCCTCGGGGGTGGCCTCCGGGGCCTGTTCCAGAATGATGTGCGCGTTGGTGCCACTGGCACCGAAGGAGGAGACGGCGGCCCGGCGGGGGCGGCCGGTCTCGGGCCAGGTACGCGCTTCGGTGAGCAGGCGTACGGCCCCGGACTCCCAGTCGACGTGCGGCGTGGGCTCGTCCACGTGCAGCGTCTTCGGCAGGGTGGCGTGGCGTAGTGCGAGGATCATCTTGATGATGCCGCCGACGCCGGCCGCGGCTTGGGTGTGTCCGATGTTGGACTTCAGCGATCCCAGCCACAGGGGCCGGTCCGCCGGCCGGTCCTGCCCGTAGGTGGCGAGCAGTGCCTGCGCCTCGATCGGGTCGCCGAGGGTGGTGCCCGTACCGTGCGCCTCCACCGCGTCGATGTCGTCGGTGGTCAGCCTGGCATTGCTCAGGGCCTGCCAGATGACGCGCTGCTGTGCGGGGCCGTTGGGCGCGGTGAGCCCGTTGGACGCGCCGTCCTGGTTGATGGCCGACCCGCGCAGTACGGCGAGGATCTGGTGGCCGTTGCGCTGTGCGTCGGAGAGGCGTTCGAGGAGGAGTACGCCGACGCCTTCGCCCCAGCCGGTGCCGTCGGCTGCGGCGGCGAACGCCTTGCAGCGGCCGTCGGGGGAGAGACCGCGTTGGCGGCTGAACTCGATGAACATGCCGGGGGCTGCCATGATGGCTGCGCCGCCGGCCAGGGCGAGGGTGGTTTCTCCGCGGCGTAGCGACTGGGCGGCCAGGTGCAGCGCGACCAGCGAGGATGAACAGGCCGTGTCGACGGTGAGCGCCGGGCCTTCGAGCCCGAACACGTACGACAACCGCCCGGAAATGACGCTCGCCGCGCCGCCCGACAGCAGATAGCCCTCCAGGTTCTCGGTCGCCCGCTGGACGAGCGACGCGTAGTCCTGTTGGCCGGTGCCCATGAAGACGCCGGTGCTGCTGCCGCGCAGCGTGGTCGGGTCGATGCCGGCCCGCTCGAACGTCTCCCAGGTGGTCTCCAGGAGCAGCCGCTGCTGCGGGTCCATCGCCAGCGCCTCGCGCGGCCCGATGCCGAAGAAGCCCGCGTCGAAGTGGCCCGCTTCGTCGATGAAGCAACCCTCGCGCCCGTACGTCGTACCCGGCTGGTCCGGGTCAGGGTCGTACAGCCCCGCCACGTCCCAGCCACGGTCGGTGGGGAACGGCGTCGCGGTGTCCCGGCCCTCCGCGAGGAGGTGCCACAGCTTCTCCGTGGTGTCGGCGCCCCCCGGGTAGCGGCAGGCCATGCCCACGACGGCGATCGGCTCGCCCTCGACGGACTCCAACTCCTGGAGGCGGCGGCGCGTCTCCTGGAGGTCGGTCGACACCCGCTTGAGGAAGTAGCGCAGCTTTTCCTCGGTCTCGCTCGCCACGGTGGTGCCACCCTTTCGGAAGGTCAGGAGGTCGGGAGAAGACGGTGGGATACGGCGGGGAGCGGCAGCCCCCGGCGGTCAGGAGATGCCGAGTTCGTTGGTGATGAAGTCGAAGACCTCGTCGTCCGCGGCGTCCGCCGCCAGGCCGGTGGGGGCCGTCGCCTCGGCGGCCGGCCGCTCGTCCCAGCGGGCCAGGACGGCACGCAGCCTGGTCGCGATCCGCGGCTGATCCGGATGGTCGGCGGCGATCGTCGTCAAGAGCGCTTCGAACCGGTCGAGTTCGGCCAGCACAGGCTCGGTGTCCGGCGCACCCTCCTGGGGCAGCGCGCCGTCCAGATAGCGGGCCAGGGACCGGGACGTGGGGTGGTCGAAGATCAGCGTGGCCGGAAGCCGGAGCCCGGTGTGGGCGGCGAGCCGATTGCGTAGCTCCACGGCAGTCAGCGAGTCGAACCCCAGGTCGTTGAAGGCCCGTTCGCCCTGTACGGCCGTCGCGTTCGGGTGGCCGAGGACGCTGGCCACCGCGCCGCGCACCAGGTCGAGCAGGACCCGCTCACGCTCCTCGCCGGCCAACCCGGTCACCTTCCCCCGCCACTCACCCGCCGCCACTGCCCCGCCAGCCGCCGCGCCCGGCGCCGTCGGGGACCCGGTCAGCGAGTGCAGCAGCGGCGGCACCGCGTCACCCGCCCCGCGCAGCGTGGCCAGGTTCAGCCGTACGGGGAGGAGCACGGGGTCGTTCCCGGTCAGCGCGGTGTCGAAGAGCGCGAGCCCGTCGTGCGGTGCCAGCGGCAGCACGCCCGAGCGGCGCATGCGGCGCTGGGCCGCCTCGTCCAGCGCACCCACCATGCCGCCGTCCTGCTCCCACGGCCCCCAGGCCAGGGAACGCGCCGGCAACCCGCGGGCCACGCGGTGCTGGGCGAGGGCGTCGAGGAAGGCGTTCGCGGCCGTGTAGTTGCCCTGCCCGGCGCCGCCGAGCGTGGCCGCCGCCGCGGAGAACAGGACGAACGCGTCCAGCTCCAACCCCTCGGTGAGCTCGTGCAACTGCCAGGCCGCATCCGCCTTCGGGCCCAGCACGGTGTCGAAGCGCTCCGCCGACAGCGCCTCCAGCGCACCGTCGTCCACCACGCCCGCCGCGTGCACGACCGCGGTCAGCGGATGCTCCGCCGGGATCGCGGACAACGCCCCGGCCAGCGCCGCACGATCCGACACGTCACAGCCGACCACCGTGACCTGCGCCCCCGCCGCGGTGAGCTCGGCCGTGAGCGCGCCCGCGCCAGGGGCCTGCGGTCCGCGTCGGGCGAGCAGCAGCAGGTGGCGCACGCCGTGCTCGGCGACCAGGTGCCGGGCCAGCAGCGCACCGAGCGCCCCCGTACCGCCGGTGATCAGGACCGTGCCGGCGCGGTCGCCCAGCCGCTGCGGGCCGGCCGCGGCAGCCGCGGCGGCGCCTTCGGCCCGGACCAGCCGAGGTACGAACAGACCGGCTGACCGCGCAGCGAACTGCGGTTCACTGGAGGTGGCGGCGCGCCACAGCGCCCGCCGGGCGTCCGAACCCGCTCCCAGATCGAGCAGCGTGAACCGGCCGGGGTGCTCCGCCTGCGCCGCCCGCACCAGGCCCCAGACCGGTGCCTGCGCCAGGTTCGGCACGTCCTCCGCCCGCCCGGCAGCGACCGCGCCCCCGGTCACCACGACCAGCCGGGAGGCGGCGAACCGCTCGTCACCGACCCACGCCAGCAGCGCCGTACGCGCCCACTCCAGCACCTCCCTGGTCGCCTCGGGCCCGGCCGCGGCGGCCCCCGTACCACTTGCGGCCGTATCGGGTGCAGCCGCATGAGGTACGGCCGTGTCCGATGCGGGTGCGTCCGCAGGTGCGTGCGGGCAGGTCAGGAAGACGGCCTCGGGCAGCGGGCGGCCCCCGGCCACCGCGTCCGCCAGGGCGATCAGGTGCGGATAGCGCTCCGGCGTGCCCGGCTGGTCCGTGGGTTCGACCTCGGCCAGCGGATCGTAGGGCCCGACCACCACCCGGTCGGCGCCGGCGAACCAGTCCGCCAGATCCGTCTGATCCGTGCCGGCCGTGCCAACCGCCCCGTCAGTTCCATCAGATGCAACAGATCCATCGGATTCATCCGTTCCGGCCGCGTCCGCGGGGCCCGTACCGGTCGCGGTCCACTCGACGCGGAACAGCGCGTCCCCGGCGGGGCCCCCGGCGGCGGCCCGCAACTGCGCCAGCGAGACCGGGCGCGCCCGCAACGCCGCCACCGACACGACCGGCGCGCCCGTCTCGTCTGTCACCAGCAGCGACATGGCGTCAGGGCCCGCCGGCGAGAGCCGTACCCGCAACCGGGCGGCACCGGTGCGGGCGCGCCGTACGCCCTGCCACGCGAAGGGCAGCAACACCTGGTCGCCGGTGTTGCCCACCAGCCCCGCGTGCAGCGCGGCGTCGAGCAGGGCGGGATGCACACCGTAGGAGGTGGCGTCCGCCTGGTACGGCTCGGGCAACTCGACCTCGCCGTAGACGTCATCGCCCGTACGCCACACGGCCCGCAGGCCCTGGAAGGAGGGTCCGTAACTGAAGCCGTCCAGGGCCACCGTGCGGTAGAAGTCGGTGATGCCGACGGGCACGGCACCCGGCGGCGGCCAGGCGCCGTCGAGCCCGTCAAGCCCTGCGGGCGCGGCCGGTGCGGCGTGGCCGGCGTCGAGGGCCGCGGCCAGCAGGCCGCTCGCATGTCGGGTCCAGGGGCCGGCGTCGGCGCCGTCCGGGCGGGCGTGTACGGAAATCGGTCGCCGGCCTTCCGCGTCGGGCGCACCCACCCGGAGCTGGACCCGCACCGCCCCTTCGGCCGGCAGGACCAGCGGACTCTCCTGGTCGAGCTCCTCCACACCCTGGCAACTAACCAACTGAGCGGCCTGCAGGGCAAGTTCGAGATAGGCGGTGCCGGGAACCACCACCGTGCCCAGCACGACGTGGTCGGCCAACCACGGATGCGTACGGGCGGACAGCCTGCCGGTCAGCAGCAGGCCGTCCCCGTCGGCCGGGGTGAGTGCCGCGGCAAGCAGCGGGTGCCCGGTGGCGTCCAGGCCCAGGTCGGCGGGGGGGGGGGGGGGGGGGGGCGCGCCCGCCGCCCGCCCGGGCGGGCCGGGGCGGGCGGGGGGGGGGG
>NZ_JBEHZD010000350.1:0-8587 GCF_040240285.1 Streptomyces sp. HSW2009
GGGGGCGGGGGGCCCGGCCCCCACCGGGGGGGGGCGCCCGGGGGGGGCGGGGGGGCGGCCGGGGGGGGGGGGCGGCCCGGGGGGGGCGCCCCCCGGGGCCCCGGGCGTCGGCACGGCCAGCGGCGCGACGGCCCCGGCGGTGGGCTCAGAGCCGGCGGGCTCGGCGGTTGGACCCGGCGGCTGGGCTCTCGGCGTACGGGTGCTCGGCGTACGGGTGCTCGGCGTACGGGCCGGTGGGTTCAGCCGTACGACAGGTCCGCGCACAACTGGTCGTCGGCGCGGCGGGCGTCGGGCACCGGCCGGGCCGGGGCGGTGGACGGCGATGCGGGGGTGTCCGCGCTGGCACGGGGGGTGCCGGAAGAGGGAACGGTGCCCGGTGGCGTGGGGCTGGTGGCCGGCCGGCCGCTCGGCGACCCGTCGCTCGGGCCGGCCGGCCGTAGGTCCGCGCCGTCGACGGGCCGGTCGGTGCGCAGGAGTTCCCACAGCCGGGTGGCGTCCGGCTCGACGACGGCGACGCGGGCGCCCTCGTACCGCCAGGGAACGGTGACGAACGTGGTGTGGTGCAGGTCGACGTCCTTCAGCGACAGGGCGAAGGAGGCCAGCTTCTCGACCGAGCCGAGCCCGGGATCGACGGTCAGCGAGCGGGTGGCCGCGTCCGCCAGCGGCAACACCCTGGTCGGCGTCAGCCCGTCGCTCTTGACCTTCTTGAACAGGCTGCCGACGAAGGCCTGTTGCCGCTTGATGCGGCCGATGTCGGAGCCGTCCCCGATGCCGTGCCGCAGCCGTACGTAGTCCAGCGCCCGGTGCCCTGCGACGCGCTGCTCGCCCCGGGCGAAGAGCCGTTCGCCCCGGGTGGTGCGGTGCGGGTTGAGGTCCTGCTCGTACACGTCCTGCGGTAGGCACACGTCGACGCCGCCGACCACGTCGGTCAGCGCGGCGAAGCCCTTGAAGTCGATGACGACGGTGTGGTCGACGCGCAGCCCGGTCAGCTTCTCCACGGTGTTCTGGGTGCAGGCCGGGTTGCCCTTGGCGGTCTGGCCGACGGAGTACGCCGCGTTGAACATGGTGCGCCGCTGGGGCTGCGTCCAAGTGCCGTCGGGCAGCCGGCACGGCGGGATGTCGACGAGCGTGTCGCGCGGGATGGAGACGGCGACGGCGTGCTTGCGGTCGCCGTAGACGTGCAGCAGGAAGGCGGTGTCGGAGCGGCCGACGTCCTCGCTGTCGCCGCCGCCGAGTGCGCTGTTGCCGTCCGTCCGCGCGTCCGAGCCGATGACCAGCACGTTCTGTGCCCGGGACGCGCCCGCCCGCGGCCGGTCGGCGGCGATGCCGTCCGCGTCGAAGGTGTCGATGTTGGCGTTCAGCCGCAGGTAGAGCCAGCCCGCGCCGGCGGCGACGAGCAGCACGAACGAGAGCAGGACCAGCAGCACCACCCGGCCGCGGGGGGGGGGGGGGGGGGGGGGGCCGCGGCCCCCCCCCCCCCCCCCCCCCCCCCCCCCCCCCCCCCCCCCCCCCCCCCCCCCCCCCCCCCCCCCCCCCCCCCCCCCCCCCCCCCCCCCCCCCCCCCCCCCCCCCCCCCCCCCCCCCCCCCCCCCCCCCCCCCCCCCCCCCCCCCCCCCCCCCCCCCCCCCCCCCCCCCCCCCCGGCCGCGTCCTCGCCCCCGCCCGGCGCGCCGGCCCGCACCACGCCCCGCACCCTGTCCCGCACCGCGCTGCGGATCACGCCCGGCCCCACGCCCGGCACTCCGCCGTGGATCACGCCCCGCCCCGTGTCGCGGACCGGCCGAACGCCGACGGCTGCCTGCCATGGTTGCGCCCCCATCCCCACCGGTGCGGCTCCTCCCACCGGCATTAGTTGCATAGTTGCGCAATATAGCAATAAAGTCCGAGTGGTCGACCACCACCGGACCGCCCCCACGGGGAGCGGCACGGAGACGCAAGAGACACACAGAGACGAGAGAGGTGAAGCGGTGTTCCGCAACGCCCTACAGCCCTGGCACCTGCTGATGGTGGGGGTCGTGATCGCCCTGGTCTTCGGCTCGAAGAAGCTGCCGGACACCGCCCGCGCGCTGGGCAAGTCGCTCCGCATCCTGAAGAGTGAGGCCCGCGCCATGCGCGAGGAAGACGCCACCCACTCACCCACCGACCCCACCCGGCACACCCAACCCGACCAACCCGCCTCCACACCCACACCGCGCACCATCCCGGGCGCACCGGAACAGCCGCCCCGCCCAGCGAGCGACGCGGACGCCACCGCCCCCTCAAGCACCACACCCTCAAACACCACACCCTCAAACACCGCAACCCCAAGCGCCACACCCTGAGGCGCCGCAACCCCCAGTACCACCCCTCAAGAGCCACCACGCCCCGCGACACTCCACTCCGAGGTGACGCACCCCGAGGCGCCGTGCCCTGAAGCACCACACCCCGCGACGCCGCGCCCCATCAGGGGCTGGCCCCGTCATAGCCGTACCGGAGCAGACCGTCACCGGCGATCCCGTCGAGCCGGTAGATGTACAGCGCGTCGACGCGCGCCGCGCCCGGACCGTTCGCCACTTCGCAGGGGTAGGAGAGTTGGAGCACCGGCGCGCGCCCCACCACCCAGACCCGGGTCCCGTCCGCGGGGCCACCGCCGAGCCGGGCGAGCTCGGGGGCCGTTACCGTGTCAGCATCCATGAGGACACTTTAAAGTTTGCGCAACAAGGAAAGCATCACCCGGGGCGCGTGACCCAGGTCGCACCCCTCGAATTCCAAAGTTGCGCAACCGAAGGAACTTCGCCGGCTCCCGCCACGTTGGGACCAGCGACGGACAAACGCGACAGATCGCATGATGGAGGAGGAACGATGGGTGTTTCCCTGTCCAAGGGTGGCAACGTTTCGCTGAGCAAGGAGGCACCGGGCCTCACGGCCGTACTGATCGGCCTGGGTTGGGACGTCCGCACCACCACCGGGGCCGACTACGACCTTGACGCGTCCGCGCTGCTCTGCGACGAATCCGGCAAGGTCGTCTCGGACCAGCACTTCGTCTTCTACAACAACCTGACCAGCCCGGACGGTTCGGTCGAGCACACCGGAGACAACCTCACCGGCGAGGGCGACGGCGACGACGAGTCGGTCAAGGTGAACCTCGCAGCGGTGCCGCCGACCGTGACCCGCATCGTCTTCCCGGTCTCCATCCACGACGCGCACGCCCGCGGCCAGAGCTTCGGCCAGGTCCGCAACGCCTTCATCCGCGTGGTCAACCAGGCGGGCGGCACCGAGATAGCCCGCTACGACCTGTCCGAGGACGCCTCGACCGAGACCGCCATGGTCTTCGGCGAGCTCTACCGGCACGGCGCCGAGTGGAAGTTCCGCGCGGTCGGCCAGGGTTACGCGTCCGGCCTCGCCGGCATCGCCTCCGACTTCGGCGTCAACGTCTGACCGACCCGCCGCGGTCCGTACGGGCAGGCGCGCGAAGCACCGCGAGAACCGGCGCCCGAACAGGCGAAGACCCCCACCGGCACGGTGGGGGTCTTCGTCGTAGGCGGGACGGGGCCGGCCAGGTCACCGCCGCCGGGGCGGCGGCGCGCCGTCAGTCCTCGCCGCCCTCCTCGTCATCGTCCTCGAAGGCATCGCCGATCTCGTCGATGACCTCGGCGGCGACGAAGCCGCCCACCACGCCCACGGCCACCCCCGCCGCCACCCCGGCGACCACGGCCCCGGTGCTCGGCCCCGACCGGTGCCCGTGCTCGGACGCGCCGTGCCCGACCCCGGAGTGGCCGGCCACCGCGCCGGACCCGAACTCGCCACCGTACGAGCCGTACGCACCGTGTTCGGCGTGTCCTGCGTGCTCGGCGTATCCGCCCCGCCGCTCGATCAGCCCGCGCAGCCAGGAGTCGACCGCGGCCGTCCAGTCCAGGCGCTCCACGTCCTGGTGGGCGACGGTGAAGCGGCTGACGGCGTCGCCGCCGGCGGTGAAGGGGCCACCGCGGCGGTCGGCCTCAAGGACCACCTCCATGCCCACCGGCGTGGCCAGGAAGGTCACTTCGACCTCCTGGAGCGCATGGGCGTGCTGCGGCGGCGGACTGAGCTCGATCTCCTGGTAGAAGGGCAGGCTCTGGCTGGTGCCGTGGATGTGCCCGAGCTCCAGGTCGGCCGAGGTGAACCCGTACCCGAGCTGCCCGAACGCTTCGAGGACGGCCTCCTGGATCGGCAGCGGGCGCACCCGCAGCGGATCGAGGTCGCCCTTGTCCTTGGCGCCCGCGACGGCGAGTTCGGTGCGCAGCCCGAGGACGACGCCGAGCCCCTGCCCGTGCAGTTCGGTCACCGGCAGCTCCCAGGGCAGCGGCAGCGTGAACGGCACCTCCCGCTCCTCGCCGTCGGCCAGCCGGAAGCCGCCGTCGACGGTGGCCCGGTGGAAGGCGACCAACCCCTCCCGCTCCTCGTCGCCGCCCTCGGCCTCGACGTGGGCGACCAGTTCCAGCGTGACGTGCTCGATCTCCACGCTGGCGGTGCCACCGACCATGCGCACCCGACCCGTGAGGGCCGCACCTGGCAGTACCGGGCCCTCGTCCAGGACCGTATCCACCGACGGGCCGCCCACCCCGATGGCTCCCAGCAGTCGTTTGAACACCATGGCGGCGCTCTCTCCTTCAGTCACTCTCACGTCGTGGTGTGTGCGCCCGCCGCGCCGACCGCGCGGGCGGCGGGCTGCCGGGGGGGGCCCCCCCCCCGGGGGGGGCCCCCGGGGGCGGGGGGGGCGGGGGGGGCCGCACGGCCGTCGGACGGCTGGCCGCACCACCCCGCGAGGCCGCACACGGCGCGCTCCGAGCGCACCCCGGTCACCCCGACCGGCAGCCGCCGCCCGCCGCACGCGGACCGGGCGCGCACCGCCCCGCTGGGCTCGGCAGCCGCCCCGCGCGGCCGTAGCGGCGGCTGATCCGACCTCGTACGAGGCAACCACCGCCCCGTTGCGCACCTCGGCCGGCAAACGGCCGCAGACGGCTTTCGAAGGCCCCGAGACTCCCCTGGAGCTCGGGGCCTTCGGCGTTGCCCGACACGGTCGCAGGCGCCCCCAGCGAGGCCGGTTCAGCCCTGCCAGCAGCGCTCGACGACGCCGTCGTCAACGGTGAAATTCAGTCGGCTGCCCAGGTACTCCAAGGTGATGACGGCCCCCGGCGGCAGCGACCTGACGGTGGTCCAGCCACGCGTCCTGGCCCGTCGTTCGGCAGTCTCGCCGTCGAGTCCGACGTAGGAGTCAAGGTCATCGGCCGGCTCGGGCGAGGGAATCGGTAGAGGTGCCATGCAAGCCACCGTAGGCGCCGCTTCCCGGGGACGGAAGGCCCGTTCTACGCGCGGAACCCCCGTCCGGCCGACCGCCACTGGTCACACTTGTGTCACAGAAAACAGGGCCCGGTTTGTCGTCATCTATGTCACCCGTAAGGACCTTCCGTTCTCGACCGGAAGGCCCTGCGGAGTTCTCCGTAATAACGCGCTATGACGCCGGGAAAGGGCTTCCCCGCACATCGTGCCGCATCTTCGGCGGCGGGAATTCGGCGGTCGCCGAAAATGCATACCGCATCACACGGGGAGCGCACAATTCCACCACATTGATCTGGCCGTCCGTACACAGGTTTGGCCATAGCTGCGCATCTTGACTTCCTATCTGACGCCCACATGACAGACACACCAGACAAGACCGACAACGAGCGCGCGAAGGTGCCCGGATAGCGAACCGTAGCCGGGGCAGAAGGGGGCGAAACGGTACGCGTCCTGCGTGTCGCACCACAGCCCCGGCCGCACCAGCCCCGCATCATGGCGGGTGCCCGCAGCCCGGCACAGTCGACGCCCAGAGGGAGCCACGGATGGGGACGGAGACCGCTCAGGCGGGGGCCGAGCCGGTACGGGAGCGGCGGCACGGGCGGGTGCTCGTGGACTGGCTCACCACGACCGACCACAAGAAGATCGGCCATCTGTACCTGCTCACCTCGTTCGCCTTCTTCCTGGTCGGCGGGGTGCTGGCGCTGGTGATGCGGGCCGAGCTGGCCAGGCCGGGGCTGCAACTGCTCTCCAACGAACAGTTCAACCAGGCGTTCACGCTGCACGGCACGATCATGCTGCTGCTCTTCGCCACCCCGACCTTCGCGGGCTTCGCCAACGAGATCATGCCGCTCCAGATCGGCTCGCCCGACGTCGCCTTCCCCCGCCTGAACATGCTCTCGTACTGGCTGTTTCTCTTCGGCGGACTCCTCGTACTGAGCGGTTTGCTGGTACCGGACGGCGCGGCCGACTTCGGCTGGTTCGCCTACGCGCCGCTGAACAGCGCCACCCACTCCCCCGGCATCGGGGCCGATCTGTGGATCATGGGGCTCGCGCTGTCCGGCTTCGGCACGATCCTGGGCTCGGTCAACTTCCTCACCACGATCATCGCCATGCGGGCCCCCGGCATGACCATGTTCCGAATGCCGATCTTCACCTGGAACGTGCTGTTCACCTCGATCCTGGTGCTCATCGCCTTCCCCGTACTGGCCGCAGCCCTGCTGTGCCTGGAGGCCGACCGGCGGTTCGGGGCGCTGGTCTTCGAGCCGGAGTTCGGCGGGGCGGTGCTCTGGCAGCACCTGTTCTGGTTCTTCGGGCACCCGGAGGTCTACATCATCGCGCTGCCGTTCTTCGGCATCATCACGGAGATCATCCCGGTCTTCGCCCGCAAGCCGATCTTCGGCTACGTGATGCTGGTCGGCGCCACGATGGCCATCACCGGCCTGTCCGTGGTGGTCTGGGCACACCACATGTTCGCCACCGGCGCGGTGCTGCTGCCCTTCTTCTCCCTGATGTCCTTCCTGATCGCGGTGCCCACCGGAGTGAAGTTCTTCAACTGGATCGGGACCATGTGGCACGGCTCGATCTCCTTCGAGACGCCCATGCTGTGGTCGATCGGCTTCCTGGTGAGCTTCCTGTTCGGCGGCCTGACCGGGGTCATCCTGGCCTCGCCGCCGCTGGACTTCCACGTCACCGACAGCTACTTCGTGGTCGGCCACTTCCACTACGTGGTGTTCGGCACGGTCGTCTTCGCCATGTTCGCCGGCTTCTACTTCTGGTGGCCGAAGTTCACCGGCAAGATGCTCGACGAGCGGCTGGGCCGCATCCACTTCTGGACCCTGTTCGTGGGCTTCCACACCACCTTCCTGGTCCAGCACTGGCTGGGCGTGGAGGGCATGCCGCGGCGGTACGCGGACTACCTGGCAGCCGACGGGTTCACCGCGCTCAACACCCTCTCCACCATCGGCGCCTTCCTGCTCGGCAGCTCCACGCTGCCCTTCCTCTACAACGTCTGGAAGACCGCCAGGTACGGCGAGCAGGTGGCACTGGACGACCCGTGGGGCTACGGCCGCTCCCTGGAGTGGGCCACCTCCTGCCCGCCGCCGCGGCACAACTTCACCGCCCTGCCCCGCATCCGCTCCGAGTCACCCGCCTTCGACCTGCACCACCCGCAGGTCGCACAGCTCGACGAGGGCGTCCTCAGCCCAGCGCCCGATCGAGTCGATCACGCATCGTCGTGAGGTGCCCGCGCAGTGCGAGCGGCTCGCGCACCTCGAAGTCGAAGCCCGTGAGCAGCACGTGCACGGCCAGCACGTCGAGCGTGTGCGCGCCGGTGTGCAGCAGGCAGGACTCCTCGTCCACCGCCTCAAGCACCCCGGCCGTCGGCGAGATGTGCTCGGCCGCGCGCTCGGCCGACACCTTGAGGAGCACCGTGGCGCGCTGCGCGTACGCGGCGATGGACACCCGCTCGGAGACGTAGCCGCCCAGGTCGTCGGCGGGTGGCTCGCGGGGGTCGAAGCGCGGGCCGTGCGGCGGCTTGGGGGTGATCCGGTCGGCGCGGAAGGTGCGCCAGTCCATGCGGTCGAGATCCCAGGCGACCAGGTACCAGCGGGCCCGCGAGCAGACCAGCCGGAGCGGTTCGACGCTGCGCCGGCTGGCCTCGCCGTCGTGGGCGCGGTACGCGAAGCGCACCCGCTGCCGGTCGCGGCAGGCGTGGGCCAACTCGGTCAGCACGTGCGGGTCGATGGCCGGGCCTGAGTGGTTGCCGGTCATCGGGACCGTGTAGGCGTTGAGGGTCGAGACCCGGCGCCGCAGCCGGTCCGGCAGCACCTGCTCCAGCTTGGCCAGCGCGCGTACCGAACTCTCCTCGACGCCCTCGATGCCGACCGGCGCCATCCGCAGGCCGAGGGCGACCGCCACCGCCTCCTCGTCGTCGAGCAGCAGCGGCGGCAGTTCGGCGCCCGCGCCGAGTTGGTAGCCGCCGGCGGTGCCCGACACCGAGTGCACCGGGTAGCCGAGTTCGCGCAGCCGGTCCACGTCGCGGCGGACCGTACGCGGCGTCACGCCCAGCCGCTCGGCCAACTCCGCGCCCGACCAACTGCGCCGCCCGCCACCGGCACCGGAGCGCCCCGGGGGTGCCAGGCCGCCGTGGGTCTGGAGCAGGGAGAGCAGGCGCAGCAGTCGGGCGGAGGTCTCCAGCATGCGCAGCAGTCTGCCAGCCCCCGCGGGCGGGGGGGGGGGCCGCCGGCCGCGGCGGGGTGTCAACGGTGGTGGGGTGGGCGGGGTGGGGGGCG
>NZ_JBEHZD010000351.1:0-8588 GCF_040240285.1 Streptomyces sp. HSW2009
GCCCCGGGGCGGGGGGGGGGGGGGCGTTGGGGGGGGGGGGGGGGGCGGGCGCGCCGGCGGCCCCCGGCGGGGGCCCACCCCACCTGTCCCGCCGGGGCCGGCGCCGCGGCGCGGCGGTCAGGTTCGGGGGTGGCCAGCACGCCTTCGACGGCGTCGGCGAACGCCGCCCCGTCGTCGGTGGCGCTGGCACCCGCCGTGGCGACGATGTCGGGCAGCGCCGAGGAAGCGCTGACCACCACCGGCGTACCGCACGCCAGCGCCTCAAGCGCGGCGAGCCCGAACGTCTCGGCCGGTCCCGGCGCGAGCACCACATCGGCGCTGGCCTGCCAGCCGGCGAGCTCCGCCCGGTGCGCCACGTGGCCGAGGAAGGTGACCGGCAGCCCCTCGGCCCTGGCGCGTTCGGTCAGCCGGGGGCGCAGCGGCCCGTCGCCGGCGACCACCAGGTGCACGTCCACGCCGCGCCGGCGCAGTTCGGCCACCGTGTCCAGGGCTCGCCCCGGCCGCTTCTCGGGCGAGAGCCGGGAACACATCACCAGCAGCAGCGTCGCCCCGCTCACCTGGCGGGCGCGCAGCGCCGCGCTGTACCAGGAGGGGTGGCAGCGCTCCAGATCGACGCCGAGCGGCGCCCGTACCAGGTTGCGCACGCCCAGCCGGACGAACTCGCGCGCGGCCCACTCGGTGGTACACACCACGCGCGTGTAGGCGCGGGCCGTACGGAGGTTGAGCCGGTCGGCGGCGAACGCGGCGGCGGACGGCGGGACGCCCCACGTACGGAGCACGGCGTCGGCGCTCTCGTGGGAGACCATGACGGCCGGCACCCTGGCCCGGCGGGCCCACTCGCCGGTCCAGCGCAGCGTGGTGCGGTCGGAGACCTCAAGGCGGTCCGGGGCGATCCGGTCGAGCAGCCCGGCCAGCGTGCGCCGGCCGGTGAGCACGCGGTAGCCACCGGTGCCGGGGAGTTCGTGACCGGGGACGGTGATCACGCGCCCCTGCGCGGTGGCCTCGTCGGACGGCCGCTCGCCCGGGATGACCAGGACCGGCTCGTGCCCGGCGGCCTGGTAGCCGGCGCCGAGTTCGCGCAGCGCGGTGCGCAGCCCGCCGGAGGTGGGGGTGATGAAGTTGGCGATGCGCACGATCCGCAGCGGCCCACCGGCCTGCGGCGCGGTACGTGGTTGCGTCATGCCGCCCGGCCCTCCGTGACCCGCCCGGCGCGCTCGGCCAGCACCTCGGCGTAGTGGTCGATCAGGAGGTCGCCGACCATCTCCCAGGTGCGCCCCTCGACGGAGGTGCGGCCGGCACGGCCCATGTCGGCCCGGAGCCGCGGGGATTCGGCCAGCATCCGGACCGCGTCGGCCACGGCGGCCGAGTCGCCCGGGGGCACCAGGAGTCCGGTCCTGCCGTGCTGGACCAGGTCGGTGGGCCCGCCGATGGCAGGCGCCACCACCGGCACGCCGCTGGCCTGCGCCTCCTGCACGGTCTGGCAGAAGGTCTCCTGCGGTCCGGTGTGGACGAAGACGTCGAGGGAGGCGAAGATGCGGGCCAGTTCCTCGCCGGTGCGGCGGCCGAGGAACTCCGCCCCCGGCAGCGTCGAGCGCAGGCTGGTCAGGCTGGGCCCGTCGCCGACGATGACCAGCTTGACGCCGGTGAGACCGGCCACCGGAGCGAGCAGTTCCACGCACTTCTCGGGCGCGAGCCGGCCGACGTAACCGACGATCAGCTCACCGCCCGGGGCCAGGGTGCGGCGCAGTTCCGGGTCGCGGGCGGCGGGCCGGAAGCGCTCGGTGTCCACCCCGCGCGGCCACAGCGCGATCCGCGGCACGCCGTGCTCGGCCAGGTCGCGGGCGGCGGCGGTGGAGGGGGCCAGGGTGCGGTCGGCCGCGGCGTGCACGGCGCGGATGCGGCGCCAGGCGGCGCCCTCGCCGGTGCCGAGGTAGGTACGGGCGTAGCCGCCGATGTCGGTCTGGTACACGGCGACGGTGGGCAGGTGCAGCCGGGTGGCGGCGGCCATGCCGCGCACGCCGAGGATGAAGGGGCTGGCCAGGTGGACGACGTCGGCACGGTGCGCGGCCAGGGTGGCGGCGAGCCGACGGCTGGGCAGGGCGACCCGTACCTGTGGATAGCCCGGCAGGCCGAGCGAGGGTACGCGGACGACCGGGTAGGGGTGGGTCCCGTCGCTGTCGGCCGGACAGTCGTGCGCGCCGGCCGGGGCGAGGACCAGGGGTTCGTGACCGCGCCGCGCGAGGTGCTGGGCGGTCTGTACGGCGCAGTGGGAGACGCCGTTGATGTCTGGTGGGAAGGATTCGGTGACGATAGCGACACGCATACCGGTGTTGTCGGCGCGCGGAACGTGACCCGGGCCACGTGGATCTTTCCGATCAGGGAACGTCCCATGAGCGTTCGCCGCTGCTGGGTGCGGGTTCTGCCCTGCCGTGCGGGTCTGTCCGGAAATCGCCCCGCCCCTCGAACCCACGCAACGGCTCCGCCCGGCCGACTCCGCCACCCGTCTGACCACCCCGCCGGACCCGACTGCCTACCCGACTCACCCACCTCCCCGCGCAGCTCTCCGGCGGGCCCGGTGTCCCGATCTGCCCGACTCCCCACCCGCCCGCCCCCACACCGCGCCGGAGCGCCCGTACGAGCAGGCAAAGGTCACCGGACGGCCGGCGCCGGAGGGCCGGCGGAGCAGGCCGGCAGACGACCGGCGAAGGCCCGCGGACAGCGGGCAGCCGGGCCGACAGGGTCGCACCAGCAGTCGGGGCGGCAGACCCCACCGGCATCACCCGACAACGCCACGTCAGGCGACATGTCGACAGAGCCCGAGCCGACCCCGAACGGTCACCCCGGCCGCAGCCGCGACCATGACCAGGCGCGGCCACCCGAGCCGGGGCGACACAGCCACCCGGGGGCCGGGGCCGGAGCGACACACGGACGCCCGGGGGGCCAGGGCGACGCACGGACGCACGGAGCCGGGGCCAGGGCCGGCGAAGCCGTGTCCCGGGCCGGGGCCGGGCCGGGGCCAGGCAGGGCTCAGAGCGAGGCCGTGTCCGGGTCGATCCGGCTGCGCACGGCCGTCTGCACCTCGGCCTCCTCGGCCGGGTCGGCGGCAAGGCTGCGCAGCCGTTCCACGACGCGGGAGTCGGCGGTGGCGGCGTGCCGGGCGGCCAGTTCGCGGGTGGATTCCTCGCAGTCCCACAGGCACTCCACGGCGAACCCGGCCGGGAAGGTCGGGTCGGTGGCCGCGAGCGCGCGCGCCGCCCTGCCGCGTAGATGGGAAGAGGACGTCTCGCGGTAGATGTGGCGCAGTACGGGCGCGGCGCAGCCGATGGCCAGCCGGCCCGCGCCGTCCACCAGGTCCCACAGCGCGGGCGCGTCGGGCCCCTCGGCGCGCACCACGCGCCGCAGCGTGCCGAGAACGGCGGTGGTGTCGTGCGGGCCGCCCCTGCGGGCGAGCAGCGCGGCGGCGGCGACGCCGAGCGCGTCATCGCGCCGCACCCAGCTCCTGGCCCTGGTCAGCGCCGCGGTGCTGCGCATGCGCTCGAAGGCGGCTATCGCGGCATCGGCCACCAGCGTCGACGGGGCGTCGGCCGCGGCCTCGATGAGTCCGAGCGCCTCGGGCGCGTGCTGCTCGGCCAGGTACCGCAGGGCGGTGGCGCGCGCCGCGTCCGGGCCGTCCGCCGCCGCCGCGATGACCTCGGGGAGGTCCTCGGGCCCGGCGACCGCGGTCAGGCAGCGGGCGGCCGGCCCGTGGCGGTGCTGGGTCGGATGGGCGTCGAGCCCCTGCTGGGCCCATTCCAGGACCTCGCGCACGCTCCAGCCGGGCCGCGGCCCGGCCGGCCTGAGCTGTCGTTGCCAGCGGTCGAAGCAGCCGTTCTCCAGGGCGGCGCGCCCCCGGGCGGCGTTCTCGGGCTCGGCGGTGTCCTCCGCCCAGAGCCGCCAGGGCCGCGGTTCGAAGGCGTCCCTGGCCACGGCCGCGAGCCTGGCCTCGCCCTCGGGGGTGCGCGGGAAGCGGCCCAGCACCAGGCCGCTCAGGGCGCGCAGCCCGCTGTCGTCGTCGCGCAGCGCCAACTCGTCCAGCGCCCACTGCCAGTTCCCGCCGGTGGCGGCGTACCGGCGGAGCAGGTGCAGGGCGTCGTCGCGCCCGTACGAAGCGAGGTGGCCGAGCACGGCGAGGGTGAGTCCGGTGCGCTCCTCGGCGGTGTCGATGAGGTCGTCCGGATGGAAGAGGTGTTGTTCGATCTCTTCAAGTCCACCGTCGAGCTCCATGCAGAGCCTGGCGTAGTAGAGCGAGCGGTTCTCCACCTGCCAGTCACGGCGTGGGTCGCGCAGCACGCAGTGGTGCAGCGCTGAGAGCGCCTCGGCCCGCGGTGCCGCGAGGGCGTGCAGGGTCCCGTCGCCGCGGCCTCGCTGGAGGAGACCGAGCAGGGAGCCGCTGGGCGCTATGTCTGGATCGAACATGAGGTCAGCATCCGGGGCGGGGGGTTCGGCTGGCAACGGGATTTCCTTCGACCGGCATTCTTGCCGATGTCTGCGGTCGGTATGCCTGATGAACGACAACGCCCGCGCGGTCCCAAGCGCCGCAGCCTACCCGGAAGCGCCGGCTCCGCCGATCCCACCGGCATATCCACGGGAGGCCGGTGACATATGCCAGAAGCACCACCGTATCGGGTATTGCCAAATCCCTTACAGACTGTCGCAGCCTGTGCAACAGTCGTCACCGGCCCTTCCTTCTAACTGGTCGCGCCGCGCCTGTATCGGAGTACGTCCCATGCCGTCGCCCCTCTTCGCGGACCGTCCCGCTCCGCAGCCGCCCCAGAGCGGCGCACTCGATGCACTGATCTCACAGACGCAACACCTGCGCGGCGGCCTCGACGCCGTTCGACGTGAGTCCAGCATCGAGGACGAGCAGTTCGAGGATCCGCGCGCACGTTGGCAGCGTGCCCTGTGCGAGCTCGCCGTCCACCACCTGGACGGACTCGGCGAGCATCTCGGCCAACTCCGCGAGGGGCTGCCCGTCGATCCCGACGAGGCGCCGCCGGGCGAGCGGTTGCCCGCCGCGCCCCCCGAGCCGGAGCGACGCCCCTCGGCCAGCCGGGTCGGCAGCGCCGAATGGAACCTCCTCACCGACGAGGTGACCTGGTCCGCCGAGCTCTACGAGATCTTCGGCCGGCGCCCGGCCGAAGGCGGCCTCTCCCTGGACGAACTCCCCTCCTGCGTGCACCCCGCGGACCAGTCGGCGCTGACCACGATGGTCACCGACTGCCTGGTGGACGGAAAGCCGATCGACGGGGAGTTCCGCATCATCCGCCCGATCAGCGGCGAGCGCACCGTGCACATGATGGGCGAACCGGTCCTCGAAGCCGACGGCAGCACCGGCTCCATGTGGGCCGTGCTGCGCGACGTCAGCGAGTTACGCCGCAGCCAGCAGGCCGTGCGCGAGACGCAGGACTCGCTGCGGCGCCAGCGCCACATCGCCCAGACCGAACACCGGCTCGCGGTCGAGCTCCAAGAGGCCGTTCTGCCGCCCTGGCGCGGCGCCCTCTCGCTCCCCACCGGCACCGGCGCGCTCGACCTCGCCGCGCACTACCTCCCCTCCGCCATCAGCGCACTGGTCGGCGGTGACTGGTACGACGCGCTCCAACTGCCCGACGGCCGCACGCTGCTCAGCGTCGGCGACCTGACCGGCCACGGGGTCGCGGCCACCTCCGGCATGGCCACCCTGCTCGGCGCGCTGCGCGGCATGGCCGTCGCCGGCGTGGAGCCCGGCCCGCTGATGGGCTACCTCAACCACATGCTCGACGTCTCCCCGCAGCCCGCGCTCGGCAGCGCCGTCTGCGGCCTGTACGACCCGGCCGCCCGCACCCTGACCTGGGCGCAGGCGGGCCACCCCGCCCCGCTGCTGTTCCGCGACGGGGCGGGGCTTGCGCTGCGCCCCCCGGAGGGCGTGCTGCTCGGCGCCACCTCGGGTGCGACGTACACCCAGCGCACCGAGGTGTTGGCCCCCGGTGACCTGCTCGTCCTGCACACCGACGGGCTGGCGCCGCGCAGCGTGCCGGCGAGCCCCGAGGCGGGAGCCGAGCGACTGCTCTCCCTCGCCCCCCGGTTCTCCTCGGCCCGTACGGCACAGGAGTGCGTACGGGCCGTCGTCGAGTGCTTCGGCGACGAGCAGCGCGAAGACGACGCCTGTCTCCTCGTCGCCCGGATCGGCTCCGACACATGAGGTGCCGTACGGGACACCTCAGGGGGCAGAGCCCGCCGCGGGCCGCCACGTCGACGGCCGACACCGCGACCCCCGCCTGTTCGCCCAGCACGGCCCGGGCCACTGCGACCCGACGCGCAACAGTGCCGTCAGATGGCTCCGACGCCATGTCGAGCACCGGCTCACCAAGGTCCGACGCCAGCCGCTTCCCAACCGGTCACCGTCGCAACGAGCAGCGAACCAGGCGACGATCCCAAACCGGCCCGGCAGGTCGCGCCACAACCCTGCACTCCAACCCGCCAGCAGCGGCCTCGCCCGTGACGAGAACGCCCGAGCTGCGGCACCACGCATCGCCACGCGTGACCGGGCAGGTCACATCGGGGCAGTTGGAGTCGTCCCGTACGCCTCGTACGCCAACGGATCGCACGGTCGGACGGTCGAGGGCCGACGCCCTGCGGTAGGTGGGGCCACGTCGCAGGGTGCTACCGGCGACTTCACGACCCGTCAACGGTCCCGTCGAAACGGTCGCCGCACCGCGGTCCTCACACCGCGGCGTTCGGGTCCAGGCCGACACCGTTCTGTTGGGGCAGCGCCTCCGCGATCTCTTCCCGGAGGATGCGGATGTCGGTGCGGCTCGCGTACTGGCCGGTGAGCCGGTACATCTCGCGCAGTCGGTCCCAGGTGCGGTGCGAGGAGGTCTCGCCGATGGTCACCAGGGCCAACCGTGCGTACTTGTCGCCCCGTTCCGGCTGGTCGTCGATGAAGCAGGCGGAGGCCAGCGAGATGTGGTCGAAGATCTGTGACCGCTCGTGGCCGTCCTTGCGCAGCCGCAGCGCCTCCTTGGCGTGCTGTTGGGCGAGCACCGCAGCCTTCGCCTCGTGTTCGGCGAGGGTGCGGTACGCCAGCGCCTGCATGCCGTGCAGGTCCGCTTCGTCGAACATCTGCATCCAACTCGGCGGCGGAACATCGCCCTTGTCGGAGACGAAGAGCTCCTCGGCCTCGCCCAGGGTGCGGCGCATGGCCTGCCCGCGGCCCATCGACGCCTGTGCCCACGCCTCGATGGTGTGCAGCATCGCCCGGGTGCGGGGCAGGGCCTCGTCGCCCGAACCCGACTGGGCGAGCTTCATCAAGTCGAGCGCGTCGTCGGGGCGCCCGAGATGCACCATCTGACGTGCGGCGCGCGAGAGGGCCTCGCCTGCGCGCGGCCGGTCGCCCCCCTCCCGTGCGGCGTGCGCGGCGATCACGAAGTACTTCTGGGCCGTGGGCTCCAGGCCCACGTCGTGCGACATCCAGCCGGCGAGCACCGCCAGGTTGGCCGCCACCCCCCACAGCCTGCGTTGGAGATGGGGCGGATGACGGTAGGCGAGCATGCCGCCGACCTCGTTGAGCTGCCCCACCACCGCCTTGCGCTGGAGCCCGCCGCCGCGGGAGGCGTCCCAGCGGCGGAAGATGTCGACGGAATTCTCCAGGGCTTCGATCTCCGCGGAGCCCACGGGCGCCGCCTCGTAGCGGTCGAAACTGGCGTGGTCGGCGGTGAACACGCCGGAGGGGTAGGGGGCGCCGGATACCAGGGCGGGATCGGTGTGCAGCCAGTCGTACATGGCGCTGCTGAGCACGGAGCCCGCGGTGAGCGCGGCTCCCGCGCCCACCAGGCTGCGTCGGTTGAACATGAGGTCCATTCCCGTGAATTCGGTGAGGACCTGGGCCGTACGTTCGGGCGCCCAGGGCAGACCGTCGTGGGCTTGCCCCTTCCCCGCGCGTCCCTTGCGGCCGAATCCGAGGTCCTCGATGGTCACGACACGACCGAGTCGCTCGGTGAACAGGGCTGCCAACACCTTCGGCACGGGATCGCGCGGCGTCTCGCCGGTCTCGATCCACCTGCGTACCCGCGAGGTGTCGGTCGCCAGTTGCGGATGGCCCATGGCCGCCGCCTGCCGGTTCACGAGTCTCGCGAGCTCCCCCTTGGACCATCCGGCCAGGCCGAACAGGTCCGCAAGACGGGCATTGGGTTCCCTCGTCACGTCAAGCCCCCAGGTTCCTCGGCTGTGTTGACAGTAGCCCCCGAGGTAGGGGCCCGCGACTATTCGCCAGGGTTCGCCAGGGTCCGCCAGATGGTGTGCCACCCGTACGCGGGTGTCCTGTAGGAACGCGCCACCCTCCCCTGGCCTTCGGGCCCGGGCACGTGGGTCACACCGCGGGGCGACCCGCGGGAACGCAGCCCCGAGCCGTGCCGTCGACGACGGGACGGATCGGGCGTGGCGGCGCCCCCGCCCCCCCGGCCGCCCCCCCCGCCCCCCAGCGCCGGCGGCGCCGGGGGCCGTCCCCTCGGGCCCCCCGCCCGTGCCGCCGCCCCGCCCCGGCTCCGGCCGGGGCACCCAGCCCCGTGGGCGCC
>NZ_JBEHZD010000352.1:0-8580 GCF_040240285.1 Streptomyces sp. HSW2009
GCCGCCCGCACGGGCCGGCGGCCCCAGGGCCGGCGCCGGCGGCGGCGCCGCCGGCCGGGCGCCCGCCGCGCCCCCTCCACCGCCTTCGCACCTTCTTCGCAGGAGAGCAGATCCATGGCTGAAGTACTCGTCTACGTCGACCACGTGGACGGCGCCGTCCGCAAGCCCACCCTCGAACTGCTGACGCTGGCCCGGCGCATCGGCGAGCCGGTCGCCGTGCACCTGGGCGCGGGCGTCGACACCGCCGCCCCGGTCCTGGCCGAGCACGGCGCGGTCAAGGTGCTCGCCGCCGACGCCCCGGAGTTCGCCGACTACCTGGTCGCCCCGAAGGTGGACGCGCTCCAGGCCGCGTACGACGCCGTCTCGCCGGCCGCCGTGCTGGTGCCCTCGTCCGCTGAGGGCAAGGAGATCGCCGCGCGGCTCGCCGTGCGCATCGGGTCCGGCATCATCACCGACGCCGTCGACCTGGAGGCCGGCGACGAGGGCCCGGTCGCCACCCAGTCGGTGTTCGCCGCGGCCTTCACCACCAAGTCCCGCGTCACCAAGGGCACCCCGGTCATCACGGTCAAGCCGAACTCGGCCGCCGTGGAGGCGGCACCGGCCGCCGGCGCCGTGGAGCAGCTCGCGGTCACCGTCTCCGAGGCGTCCAAGGGCACCCGGGTCGTCGGCCGCACCCCGCGCGAGTCGACCGGCCGCCCGGAGCTGACCGAGGCCGCGATCGTGGTCTCCGGCGGCCGTGGCGTCAACGGTGCCGAGAACTTCCCGCTCATCGAGGACCTCGCCGACTCGCTCGGCGCGGCCGTCGGCGCCGCGCGCGCCGCGGTGGGCGCCGGCGGGTACCCGCACACCAACCAGGTCGGCCAGACCGGCAAGTCGGTCTCGCCGCAGCTCTACATCGCCGCCGGCATCTCCGGCGCCATCCAGCACCGCGCCGGCATGCAGACCTCGAAGACCATCGTGGCCATCAACAAGGACGCCGAGGCCCCGATCTTCGAGCTCGTCGACTACGGCGTGGTCGGCGACCTGTTCCAGGTCGTCCCGCAGCTCACCGACGAGGTCAAGTCCCGCAAGGGCTGACCGCCACGGCACGGCGGGCGCACGGCCCGTACGAGCCGACCCGGCGTCAGCCGCCCGGCCGCCCCGCGCGGCCCGGCACCCGATCCACCACGGCAGGCCCCGCGCACCCCGCGCGGGGCCTGCCGCGTACGTGGCGCGCGGGTGTGCCGCGCAGCTAGCGTGCGGGTCTGCCGTGTGTCTGGCCGTGGGGTCTGTCGCGTACGCGGCGTACGGGGCGTGCCATGAACCAAGCACGTGGGGGCCGTCGCGTACCAGGCGCGCGGGGCTGCCGCGCGTCCGGTGCGCTGGACCGCTACGTACCCGGCAGGGGCCTGCCGTGCGCCTGGCGGCGGCGCAGCCACCGAGAAGGCACCGCAGTCACCGAGAAAGCGCCGCAGCCGTCGCGAAGGTGCCGCAGTCGCCCGGGAATGCGCCGCGGTCACCGGAAAAGCGGCGGACGGTCCGCGGGGCACGCCCGTACGATGCGCAGGAACCGGCACCCATCCGGGTGCGACGGAGTGAAGCGCACGCCGCCCGCCCGGCCCGGCCGGGGCGACCACGGGCGCCGTAGAGGGGGCCCACCAGTCATGGACACCACCGAAGTCGCCGCCTTCGGCAGGCTCTTCCGAGACTTCCTCGACCAGGTCGTCTACCACGAGCCCGTCGACCCGAGCCGCTCCCTTGAGCGCCGGATGCACGACCATCTCGGCCGGCCGGCGCAGGAGTTGCCCATCGTCAAGGCCACCTACCCGGCGTACGACCACGCCAACGTGCACCTCGCCGTCGAGCGCTGGTTCAGCAGCGAGGGCCGCACCCACGAGCTCGTCGGCGTCCTGTCCGAGCGCTACCGGGACGACTCGCTCGCCGAACTCGTCGAAGGCGCCCAGCGCCACGGCAGGTACGCGGTGGGCGCCGTCGACTACGCGTACCTGCCCGTCTCACCCGATGAGGAGCTCGCCTGCGTCGACTTCGGCCTCTACCTCGGCGCCGCCGGCCACGACCGCACCGTCGTGCTGCTGCGCGGCCCGAGCGAGGAGTACGGGCGCCAGCGCGTGGAGGTCGAGGTGCTCGCGGGCAGCCGGGAGGAGGCCAAGCGGCTGCTGGCCGGAGTGGACCGGCTGATCCACGAGCACAACGTGTTCCGCGGCAAGGTCCTCTCCTTCCAGGGCAGCGAGTTCGAGGACGGGATCGGGCCGTTCCGCTTCCACGCCAGGCCCGCCCTGGACGCCGGCGACATCGTGCTGCCGCCCGGGCTGCTGGAGCGCGTCGAGCGGCAGATCGTGGGCGTGGCCAGACAGCGCGAACGCCTGCGCGCCCACGGCCAACACCTGCGCCGTGGCCTGCTGTTGTACGGCCCGCCCGGCACCGGCAAGACGCACAGCGTGCGCTACCTGCTCTCGCAGTTGCCCGAGTTCACGGTGGTGGTGCTCTCCGGGATGAGCATCCAGCGCGTCGGCGCGGCCTGCTCGCTCGCCCGCCATCTGCAACCCGCGCTGGTCGTCCTGGAGGACTGCGACCTGATCGCCGAGTCCCGGGACTTCACGGACGGCGAACAGCCGCTGCTCTTCCAGGTGCTCAACGAGATGGACGGGCTCGGCGACGACGCCGACGTCGCCTTCCTGCTGACCACCAACCGGGCCGACATCCTGGAACCCGCCCTGGCCCAGCGCCCCGGCCGGGTGGACATGGCGGTGGAGATCCCGCTGCCGGACGCGACGGGGCGGCGCCGACTGCTCGACCTGTACGGCGCCGGGCTCGGGCTGCCCGAGGAAGCGCTGGCCGACGCGGTGGTGCGCAGCGAGGGCACCACGGCCTCGTTCGCCAAGGAACTGATGCGCAGGGCCACGCTGTTCGCCGCGGAGCGCTCGTCCGAGCTGGTGACGGCCGCCGACCTGGACGACGCGCTGGCCGAACTCCTCTCCGATCAGGACGCGCTGACCCGGCGCCTGCTCGGCGTCCCCGACCCGGACGCGGCTCTGGACGCGGACGACAGCGACGACAGCGATGACAGCGATGACAGCGATGACGGTTACGGGGACGGGGCGGAGGGCGGCGGCTTCGGGGACGACGACTGACGTCGCGGTGCCGGGCGGACCGACGGACCGACGGAACACCGGTCGGCCGGTCGGCCCGGTGCCGTGTGGGGCCCGGGCCGTCGCCTCGGTTCAGCCCGACCCGGTGCCGGGCCGGCGCGCACGGTCGGCCCGCGGTAGCGGACGGACGTCGGCCAGCGGGCCGCCGTCGGCGCCGGGCACCGGATCGGCGCGGGCCGCGAGCTCGGCCCGATCGACCTTCCCGCGCGCGGTGAGCGGCAGCGCGGCCAGCGGCACGTAGCGGACCGGGCGCAGCGCCGCCGGCAGCTCCGCGGCGGCCAGTGCGGCGAGTTCCCCGGGCAGCCGCCGGGCGACCCGTTCGTCGTACGGGGCCGCCACCGCCACGTACGCGATCAGCAGCGCTTCGCCGTCCTCCCGCTCACGCGGCAGCACCACGGCCTGCTCCACCGCCGGATGCCCGACCAGCAAGGACTCCACCTCGCCCGGCTCCACCCGGACGCCACCGCCCTTGATCTGTTCGTCGGTGCGGCCGAGGTAGCCGTACTGGCCGTCACCGCACTCGATCGCCAGATCGCCGGTGCGGTACAGACGGCGCACGCCCCCCGGGCCGGGCTCCCCCCGGAAGCGGGCCTGCGTCAGATCGGGGCACCCCAGGTAGCCGCGGGCCAACGACGGCCCCTCGATGTGCAGTTCACCGGGCGTACCGACGGGCACTGGCTCGCCGTCGGCGTCGCGCAGATGGAAGGCGAGCCCGGGCAGCGGGGTGCCGATGGGGCTCGCGACCGGCCCGGTGGCGGCCAGATCGGTGCGGAACAGCGGCCGGTAGGAGGCGTGCACGGTGGCCTCCGTGACCCCGTACATGTTGACCAGCCGCGGGCGCTGGTCGCCGTACCGCTCCCACCACGGCCGGAGCGTCCGCGGATGCAGCACGTCGCCGCCGATGACGACCAGCCGCAGCGCGGACAGCGGCTCCGGTGCCTCGGCATCGGCGGCGGTCAGACGACGGAACGCGCCCGGCGTCTGACCGAGCACCGTCACCCGCTGCGCGCGCAGCAGCGCATGCAGGGCGGCGGGGGAGCGTGCGACGTCGAACGGCACGACGACCAGCCGCCCGCCGTGCAACAGCGCCCCCCATATCTCCCATACGGAGAAGTCGAAGCCGGCCGAATGGAACTGCGCCCACACATCGTCCTGCGTAAAACCGAACCAGGGCTGGGCACGCCGGAATAGATGCACCACCGAACGGTGTTCCACGGCAACGCCCTGTGGTCGCCCGGTCGTGCCCGATGTGTAAATGGCATAGGCCAAGTGCGTGTCAACGCTGCGCGCCGCCGGCCGTTGCCGGCGCGTTGGTGGCAGTGACCACTGGGCCCGGCGGTCCGGCCACGCGTTGCCCCACACATCCAGCGGAAGGCTTCCTGGCGGAAATTCCGTAGGGCTTTCCGGTCGGAAATCCGCAGAATTTCCGGCGGCCGTGTCTGTTTCTCCGCCCGTGCCGGTGGCCGGGTCCGTGGCCATGTCGGCCAACAGCGGATTGAGGTCGATGACCGCCGGCGCGATACGCGAAAGCGGATCACTGAGCTCGCCCACCGTGACCACCGCGAGGCAGGCGCTGTCCCGAATCATCCACCGCACCCGCCGCGGCGGATGCCCCGGATCGACGGGCACGTACGCGCCACCGGCCTTGAGAATGCCCACCATGCCGACGACGGCACCGATGCCGCGCGGCACGTACAACGCCACCCGGGTGTCAGGGCGCACCCCGTGGGCCCGCAGCACATCGGCCAGGAGATCGGCCTTTGCATTGAGTTCCGCATACGAGAGGCTTTGCTGCGCCGACGTCACCGCAATCCGCTGCGGATAACGACCCGCTACCGCCTCGAATTGCTGATGCAGACACGGATGGAGAAGCTGGAGCGAAGCCACACACCCTCCTCAGGGCAATGACTGCCTGGAGCCTGGTCCGTGCTGGGGGAGTGCCGAGGAGATAGTGCATACCGGAAGATGTCAGGGAGCACGGTGTCATCCGCTCTCTCACCCAGTCAAGCCCGATCGGTATCCGACCTAGTCGATGGTCGGAGTCTGGCCGAAAAGGGGAATTCGCCAGGCCGGCGTCCTGCACCGCCGTATGACGGATTTGTTGCAGCGGCCACGAGCCGTGCCGCGATCTGGAATGGAGGGCCGGTCGGCCGAGTGATCGGGCCGACCACCGCAGGCCAGCCGGCCACCGGGCCGCAGCGGGGCGCCCCCGGGTGCGGAGCCGTGGGTCGCCGGTGAGGCGTTGGACGCCGGGCCCCGGGCCGGCCCCCACACGCCGAGTGACGAGGGCGGCACCGGGCAGCCGCGGGTGGTACGGGCCGGGCGCGGGCCCGGTCGGGCAAGCGCCGCGCGCATCCGCCCGGCGCACGAGGAGAGGGGGTGGGTGCGGGCGGACGCCGCCTGGCCGGTGGTGGTCGGATCTGACGACCCGTCCGTGTGGGGTGCCGTACCGGTGCCGGGAGTTGACGCGTACGGCTCGTACGTCGGTGATGGCAGGTGTGCCCTGGGGAGGTTGGACGCGGCCGGGCGGCCGGGCCGGGGGCGCGCGTCGACGAGCGGGGCTCAGGACCGTGGACCGCGGCGGCCACCGGCCCACCGGCTTCGCGCGCCCACCGGAGCTCACCCGCCCACCGGCGCGCGCCCGGCCACCACCGGCGCACGCCCCACCGATGGCCCCCGGCGCCCAGAAAGCACCCCGCGACCCCGTCCCGGCCTCAACCGGTGAACGCGCCCTGGCCCGGCGGCGGGTGGCGTCTCACCGGGGCGCGCCCGACCACCGCCACTTCGTACGGCGCGGATGGCCGGCCAACTCCGCGCGGCCGGTCGCCCACAGCAAGGTCTGCCAGGGATCCGTGTCCGTCGGGGCCTCCGGGAAGAGGCGGGCCAGCGCCCGGGCGCACAGTGCGGCGGGCGGCGACCAGTCGAGCCCGAGCCCGCCGGCCACGTCATGGGTGTGGACGAGCGTCTCCACCAGGCCCATCGCGGCGAAACCCGCCGGATCGGAGACCCCGAACACGTGGTACGCGCGGACCTCCGCCGGCGTCGTCCGTACCATCGCCACCAGCAGCGCGCCGCTCGCCTCCAGTACCTGCAACAGCCCGGCGGACCCGGCAGCGGGGTCCGCGTGGACGGCGTTGGCCGGCCCACCGGGCCTGCGGCTCGCGTAGGAGTACGGCACCTCGCCGGTCAGCGGCGGCTGTCGGGGGCCGAGTTGGACGGCGTAGGCGAAGAGGTCGTCGCTGAGGTGCTCGACGGTCTCCCGGCAGGTCCACTCCAGGGAGCCGGCGGTGCGCTCCCAGTCCGCCTCGGTCGCTGCTGCTGCGCGGAGCGTGTCGAGCGTGAGTCGTACGGCCTCTTCGAGGTCGTCGGCGGTGACGGCCGGTGTCCGGTCCGGGGTGGCGGCGGGTGTGAGGGGCGTGGAGGGCATGGGGGCACCCTAGTCGGCGGGTCCGCGGACCGGGCCGCGCGGGGCGGGGGGCCGGCGGCCGGCCGCGGTCAGGACACGGGGTGACGGTGTGCCGGCCGGATCTCGCCCGAGCCGCGGGCGATCAGCCGGGTGGGCAGGACGACCTGTTGGGTGCCGGTGCCGGCGCCTTCGAGTCGACGGAAGAGCAGGTGGGCGGCGGTGCGGCCGAGTTGGGCGGCGTCCTGGGCGACCACCGTGACACCGGGGGAGAGTAGGTCCGCCAGCTCGAAGTCGTCGAAGCCGACCAGCGCGGCCCGCCCCGGGCGGGCGGCGAGGACACGGACGGCGGTGACCGTGACCCGGTTGTTCCCGGCGAACAGGGCGGTCACCGGCTCGGGGCCGGAAAGCATGGCCTCGGCCGCGTCGGCGACCCGGCTGGGGTCGGTCGCGCCCAGCGACATCCACGCCTCGTCAATGGGTAGTTGGGCCTCGGCCATGGCAGCCCGGTAGCCGCGCAGCCGCTCGACGGCGGTGTGGATGCGGGGCTGGTCGCCGATGAAGCCGATGCGGCGGTGCCCGTGCGCGATCAGATGGGCCACCGCGTCCCGGGCGCCGCCGAAGCTGTCGGAGAGCACCGCATCGGAATCGATCCGCCCGGCGGGCCGGTCGACGAAGACGGTGGCCACCCCGGCGGAGATCTCCGGCTCCAGGTAGCGGTGGTCGTCGCCGGCCGGGATCACCACCAGGCCGTCCACCCGGCGGGCGCACAGGGCGAGCACCAATTCCTGTTCCCGTACCGGGTCTTCGGCGCTCGAACCGTTGATGAGGAGTGCGCCGTGGTCCCGGGCGACCTCTTCGACGGCCCGGCTGAGCGGCCCGTAGAAGGGGTCGGCCAGGTCCTCAAGGACCAGGCCGATGCTCGCGGTGCGGCCCTTGCGCAGGATGCGGGCACTGTCGTTGCGGCGGAAGCCGAGCGCCGTGATCGCTTCCTGAACGCGGCGTTCGGTGTCGGGAGTTACCCCCGGCTCGCTGTTCACCACGCGGGAGACCGTCTTCAGGCCGACCCCGGCGCGGGCCGCGACGTCCTTCATGGTGGGCCTGTTGCCGTAGCGAGGCGATGGGGTGCCGTTGCGTTGTGTGGTGCCCCGGGCCGGGTCAGTCACGGTGCGCTCGTCCTGTCGCTGGATGGTCGGATGGCGGCGTCGAGTTGAGCATAGCCTCTAGACAACGTTGTCAATTTCGGCGGAGACTATGACCGGAACCGGGGTGCCCCCACCGGTGCCGCCGCGCCGGGCCGCGTACATTCGGCTCCCGCCCATCCCACAGGACCGTTCCGGGTACGCCAACCAGCCCCTATCGCCTGTCAGGAGACCGTCCCATGTCAGATGAGCTCGTCGCCGCGCTGGACATCGGCGGGACCAAAATCGCGGGCGCACTGGTGGACGGGAACGGTGCGCTGACCGTACGGGCACGCCGCGCCACCCCGGCACGTGCACTCGGGCCCACCGTGATGGCCGCGGTCTTCGCCGTACTCGAAGAGTTGACAGGCGCCGTGCAGTGGGAGCGGGTGGTGGCGCTCGGCATCGGCAGCGCGGGCCCGGTGGACGCATCGGTCGGCACCGTAAGCCCCGTCAACATCCCTGGCTGGCGCCGGTATCCGCTGGTCAGCCAGGTCCGCAGGGCGGTGGGCGGACTGCCGGTCACGCTCGTCGGCGACGGCGTCGCCATGGCCGCGGCCGAACACTGGCAGGGCGCCGCACGCGGCTGCACCAACGCCCTGTGCATGGTCGTCTCCACCGGCGTGGGTGGTGGTCTCATCATCAACGGCCGGCCCTACCCGGGCCCGACGGGCAACGCCGGGCACATCGGCCACATCAGTGTGGAACTCGACGGCGACGCCTGCCCCTGCGGCAGCCGCGGCTGCGTCGAACGCATCGCCAGCGGACCCAACATCGCACTCCGCGCCGTCGCGGGCGGCTGGCGCGCGGGGCCCGCCCGGTCTCTTATAAACATCTCCGAGCCCAC
>NZ_JBEHZD010000353.1:0-8545 GCF_040240285.1 Streptomyces sp. HSW2009
GGTGTGTGGGTGTGCGGGCTGTTGGTGTGCGGGGTTGCGGGCGTGCGGGCTGTTGGTGTGCGGCGTGCCGGTCCGGGGCCGTGCGGGTCGCCTGGAGGCTCAGGTACGTGGCGTCCAGCGGCCAGCGGTCGGGCGAGTGGGTGAGGTCGATGCCGTAGATGGTGAGCGTGCCGTGTTTACGGGCGATGTACTGCGCGTACCGCTCGTCGAAGGCCACGTCGGCCGCCGCGTGCGTGGGGTTGCGCTCGATCAGCGCGTCGACCTTGGCCACCAGCCCGGCCAACTGCTCGCTCTGCTGGACGAGGGTGTGCGCGACGAAGCTGGAGCGCTGCGTGAAGAAGTGCAGGATGTGCAGGCAGGCGGTCTCCAGAACGCTCTGGTAGAGCGCCGTGGCGGGCTCGCTCAGGCCGCGCAGCCGGCCCTGGTCGGGGGCGTCCGCGGTGAGCCGGTGGGCCAGGCTGCGTGGGCCGTGCCGGACCGCCTCCACGTCGCTGAGGGTCAGATCGCCGAGGCCGTGCAGGGTGGCGGCCAGCGCGCGGGCGACCGCCTCCTCCTCGTCCTGCGGCACCGGCCGCTCGTGCGGGCCGGCCGCGCGGACGCTGCGCCGGACCAGTTCGGCGGCGAGTCGGTGCAGGTCACGCTCGGTGAGGTTGCGCTTTTCGCCGCGGAAGGAGACCAGCCCCGAGATCCGCACCGGCCGGTCGACCAGCCCTGCGCCCGGCGGCTCCACCACGAACAGCTTCTTGACGATGGGCACGATGGCGCTCGACAGCAGCCGGACGCCGATGGCCGATGGTTCCACTGCCCGTCCCCCGTTTTCCCGAATCCCCCGCGCGGCCCGTACGGACCGCACCCGCCCGGACCGCACCCGCCCGGGGTGGCCCCGCCGCACCCCGCGCCCCGTCCGTGGCCGGCGCTCTGCCGCGGGCCACGCCCGGCCGGTGCAACAGGCTACTGCGGGCGCCCGGCGCCGGACCCGCCGCGGGCGGTGGACGACCGGGCGAGACGGCCCGCGCGGGGCCCGCGGGGCGGGCCGGCCGGTGACATGGGGCACAGGCCCCCGGGGGCCTACTAGGCCGGATAGCGGGTCGGGCCGGGGGCCGGCCGGGGCGTTCGGCCCGGTCGGCCCGGGCCTTTCGCGCGGGGGCGGCCGGGGCTTTTTCCCTACGGCACGGTAGGCCCGGAAAATGCGGCCCGGAAGGGCACGGGATACCGCCGTACGCACCACGGAATGGTCTTTACGGGTGATCGCCCGCGGTGTGGAAGGGACGAATTCCCCTCGCTCGTGCTACGAGAAGAGGTAGTAGAAGGCCAATACATGCACCCCTTGGCAGAAAACCGAGCCCGGGTTACCAAGGTATGGCGATCCCGGCGAACCGCAGAGGATTCGCAGTCGGGATCAATACATTTCCTGGATTTCTCCGGAGGTACTTCCGTATGACGCAGCACACCAAGGCCACCCGCGTGAACAAGTCGGTCCTGCGCACTCGCGCCACCGTGTTGGCCGTGGGTCTGGGCGGCTCGCTCGCGCTGGGTACCGGGGTGGCGCTGGCAGCGACGCCGCACTCCCCCCTCTCCGCCGCGGCTTCGGCCGATTCCCTGGTCAAGTCGATTCAGGCGCAGGCGAAGACGCAGCAGAAGGCGGCGGACCAGGACGAGAAGAGCGCCGCGCAGAAGAAGAACGAGAAGAACAAGAAGAACAAGAAGGCTGACCAGAAGAAGGCCAAGAAGGCCGGCGAGCGGGACAAGGGGCACGGTGCGAAGGACAAGCGTGCCGACCGGTCCAAGCGCGGCCCGCTGAACGCCTCGTCCTGGGTCGCCCCGGTCGGTGACGCGCCGCTGAGCGCGCCGTTCGCGGCCGGCGGTGCCCGCTGGGCGCACGGCCACTCCGGCCAGGACTTCGCCGTCTCCACCGGCACCTCGGTCAAGGCCGCGCACGGCGGCACCGTGATCAAGGCCGGCGGCAACGGCGGCGGCGACGGCCCGGCGTACGGCAACGCCATCGTGGTCAAGCACGCCGGCGGCACGTACTCGCAGTACGCGCACCTGTCGAAGATCAAGGTGGCTGTGGGCCAGTCGGTCCGCGCCGGCCAGGAGATCGGTCTCTCCGGCAACACCGGGAACTCCTCCGGCCCGCACCTGCACTTCGAGATCCGCACCGGCCCGAACTACGGCTCCGGCATCGACCCGCTGGGCTTCCTGCGCGGCCACGGCCTGAGCTTCTGATCGGAGCCCCGCCGGATCTGCCGCACCCGCCCGGCCACGCGGCTGAGCTGCGGTGACGGTGCCTGACGTGGGGCGGGGGGGGGGGGGGCGCCCCCCCGGGGGGGGGGGGCCCCCGGCGGGGGGGGGGGGGGGGGGGGGGGGGGGGGCGCGGGCCGCGCGGGGGGCGCCCCCCCCCGCGGCCCCCCCCCCCCCCCGCTCGTCGTGCTGTCGTGGGCCCGGGGCGGGGGCTCAGTCCCCGGGGCCAGCCCCCGGGTTCAGCCCCCCGAGTGGGCGCCGCTGCCCCGGTGCTCGGCGTCGGGGCACGCGTCGCCGTCGTCCTCGCCGACGGCGATGCCCAGCGGCCCGGCCCGGGCCGCCGAGAGCGCCGCGCAGAGCGGCAGTTGCAGCGTGAACAGCGCGACGATCAGGGTGAGGAAGGCGTAGTCGACGGCCTGGCCCGCGCCGTCGGACACGAACCTGACCACGCTGATGACCAGCAGCACGCCCGCGTACGCCACCGCGTTGCGGGTCGCGATCAGCCAGCGGTGCGGCGTCGGGCGGGTCACCGCGAGCACCCCGATCACCAGGGCCGCGGCCACCGGGAAGACCAGCGCCGACGGGCTGAGCCAGTCGCTGGAGAACGTCTGCCAGGAACTGTCGCCGTCATCGTCCGGATAACCGCCCGCATAGATCAACACGAACGACAGGAGCGCACCCACCGCCCACGGAATGCAGGACGTCGCTATCGCGAACGTGGCTGCCTTGGGAAGGGGTGCGCTCATGGGTCGTGCCAATCGTCAGGGGGTCGGACGGACGGTTTCCGTACCGTGCATTCCGTCAGTACCCGCCGTTGTTGCCAATCGTAGCCGCGGGGCAGGCCGGCTTGAACAGGCAGGTCGGGCTGGCCTGCTTGGCGGTGTGCAGGAACTTCGTGTACGTCTTCATCGGCGAGCGGGTGAATCCGCTGATGATGATTTCGTGGTCGGGCATCTGCTTGTGCCGGCCCGAGATGTAGAAGTCGCCGCTGCGGCTGATCCTGGCGTTGTAGTAACCGGAAATGCTGCCGACGCCGCAATACGGGTTACCGGCCTCGGTGATGCCCCGCACCTGAGCCGTCTTCGAGTTCTGCGACATCACCCGGAACGACATCTTCTTCTTGCTCGCCGTCTTCTTGGCGACGAACTTTCCATTCGTCTTGTAGACGTGCGTGGTGCCGATGTGCGCATTCCACGAAGAGCCGCCCTCCCAGTACACGATGCCGGTGAGGTCGGTGCGGTGGCTCGCGCTGTCGGCCTTGCTGAAGCCGCGGTTGTCGCCCGCGTACTTGTAGCCCTTGGTGTACGTGCAGCCCACCGGCGCGGTGACCCACTTGCTGCGGATGAAGGTGCGGTACTTGATCGTCGTCGAGTGGTACTTCTTGGCCTTCGCCTCGGCCTTGAACGCGGCCGACTCCAGCGCGGCGGGCTGCGCCGAGGCGGGCACCTGGACGTTCAGGTTCCAGGTGTGGCCGTTGACCGGCCGCTCCCCGGTCCTGGCGAAGTCGGCCCGCTCGCCGCCCGTCCACTCGCTCGCCGGCGCGTTCGCCGTGGTCGAGATCGTGTACTCGCTCTCCGCGCCGGGCCGCACCGCCACGTCGCGCAGGCTGGTGCCGCGGGTGGTGGCGATCAGCTTGCCGTCGCGGAAGACCTGGTACGGGGCGGCGCCGCGCACGCCGGGCCAGGACAGGTCGACGAACTCGGAGTTGGAGGCCCACGCGGCCCGGGCGGTGGTGGCCGAGGTGCCGGCCAGGGTGGTGCCGGCCAGCGTCGGGCCGTCGTCGCCGGCGCCCTTCAGCACGGTGAAGTCGGTGGCGGCGCCGGTGATGTGGCGCAGCGCCCGCGGGGCCTTGCCGCCGTCGGTCAGGAAGCGGCCCTGGCCGGCGCTGAACCGGTAGTCCGCGCCGCGGACGGTGGCGGTGCCGGTGTCGAAGGCGGTCTCAGCGGCGGGGGTGGGGTGCGCCGCGGCCGGGGCGTCGCCGGTGAGCGGGCGGGCCACCGCGCCGGTGGTGCCGCCGGTCCGCAGGGCCAGCGGGAGCGCCACGGCGACCAGCGCCCTGGGCGCCTGCCGACGGGCGCGCCGGGCGATCGACGGGTCCGACGGGTCCGCGGACCGCGTCGGGTCCGGCTCGGCGCCCGGCGCGGACCCGGTGGAAGTGCTGCGTATGGAACGCATGAAGTGATGTCCCCCTGAAAGCCTGATGGCTGGCTTGATTCTGGCCATCGCAGTTCGGTCATGCTGGGCCAAATGGTGGCCGCAGTGCAGGTCACCCTAGTCGTAATGGCGCGTACAGGTCACGTCTGTATGGCGCATAAGAGGCGCCGGGCGCCGCGGTCCGCGGCGGGTGCCCGGGTGGGGGTGCGGGGCGTTCCGGGGCTGGTGGTGTTTCCCCGCGTGTGGCATCAACTCGCGTACGGCAGGGGGGAGTCGTGGCACCCACGGGGCAGGTGGAGCCTCCGTGCGGCTGGTGTCGCCGGTCGGTTCCGCCGCGCGACGGGTGGCGCTGGCCGGGGTGTCCGTACGGCCGGGGCGTCCGCACGGCAGGTGCCATCGGCCGGACCCTCCGCACGCCAAGCGGCGGCCGAGGTTGCCGGGTTGCCCGTACCGGCGGGTCTAGCGTGCGGCGCGTACCAGTTGGGCCAGGTAGCGGCCCGCGATCTCCAGCGGCTCGGTGCTCTGGGAGACCTGGGCGGAGAGTTCGGCGCCCTCGATGGTGCTGATGGTCAGGTGGGCCAGGTCGTGGGCGGCCGGGTCGGGGATGCCGGCGGTGCGCAGCTTGGTGTGGACGAGGGCGCGCCAGCGGGCGAACGCCGCGGCGGCTGCGGCCTGGATGTCGGGGGCGCGGCCCGCCGGGCCGAGGGCGGTCGCGGTGATCGGGCAGCCGGCGGGCCAGTCGGAGGCGGCGAGCCCCGCGGCGAGGTCCTGGCAGAGCGCGGTGAGGGCGGCGGCCGGGTCGTCGTCGGCGTCCAGTGCGGCGCTGAGCTCTTCGGCGAACTCCCGGTCGCCGTGGTGGATCGCGGCGACGGCCAACTCCTGCTTGCCGCCGGGGAAGAAGTGGTAGACGGAGCCGAGGGTGGCCTGGGCCTGCTGGGCGATCTGCTTGATGCCCGTGCCGTCGTAACCCTGGCGCTGCATGAGCGCGGAGGCCGCGCGGATGATGCGGGCGCGGGTGTCGGGGGCCCCGGCGTTCTTCGTCTTCGTGCTCACGCCCGCCAGCCTACCTATTAGAACGTTCGCTTTAGGGCTGCGCCCCGGGTGCCTCCTGGCGCCTCCCGGTGTCTGCCGGTGCCTCCCGGTGTCTGCCGGTGCCTCCCGGTGTCTGCCGGTGGCCCCCGCGGCTGCCGGCGGCCGGGCAGTGCGTTCGTCGTACGCGCTCGCCGGGGCTGGGCTGGGCTGGGCTGGGCTGGGCGGGGCCGACCGGCTGGCGGTGCGTGGTGGCGCTGCCCGAGGCGTACGGGCTGGGCGCCGAGGTCCCGCCGTACGCGGTGGGCGCGGCCGATCCGCTGTCGCAGGCCATCCGCATCTGCGGCCCCGGCCCCGCCGCCGGGCTCAGCCCTCACCTCGGCTCAACCCGGCCCCGGCCCCACGCCCCGATCCCACCTCGGCTCAACCCGGCCCCGGACGCAGCCCCGCACGGGCCGTCCTCAGCCCCCGAGCAGGCTGACGTCCCGGACCGCGCCCTTGTCCGCGCTGGTGGCCATCGCCGCGTACGCGCGCAGCGCCTGGGAGACCTTGCGTTCGCGTGCGGCCGGGCGGTAGTCGCCGAGCCGTTCCAGCAGGGCTGCCCGGCGCTTGGTCAACTCCTCGTCGGGGACCAGGAGTTCGATGGTGCGGGCGGGGATGTCGATGCGGATCGGGTCGCCGTCCTCGACCAGGGCGATGGTGCCGCCGGACGCCGCCTCGGGCGAGGCGTGGCCGATGGACAGGCCCGAGGTGCCGCCGGAGAAGCGGCCGTCGGTGACCAGGGCGCAGGACTTGCCGAGGCCGCGGCCCTTGAGGAAGGAGGTCGGGTAGAGCATCTCCTGCATGCCGGGGCCGCCCTTGGGGCCCTCGTACCGGATGACCACCACGTCGCCCGGCTTGACCGTCTTGTTCAGGATCTTCTCGACGGCCTCCTCCTGCGACTCGCAGACCACGGCCGGGCCCTGGAAGGTCCAGATCGACTCGTCCACGCCGGCGGTCTTGACCACGCAGCCGTCCACGGCGAGGTTGCCGCGCAGCACGGCGAGGCCGCCGTCGGCGGAGTACGCGTGCGCGGCGTCGCGGATGCAGCCGCCGGCGGCGTCGGTGTCCAGCGCATCCCACCGCTCGGACTGCGAGAACGCCTCGGCCGACCGCTTGCAGCCGGGCGCCGCGTGCCACAGTTCGAGCGCCTCGGCGGTGGTCGCGCCGCTGCGCGGGTCCCAGGCGTCGAGCCACTCCTTGATGCCGGCGGAGTGGACGGTGTGCACGTCCTCGTTGAGCAGCCCGGCGCGGTAGAGCTCGCCGAGGATGGCCGGGATGCCGCCGGCGCGGTGCACGTCCTCCATGTAGTACGTGCCCTGCGGCGCCACGTTCGGGGCGACCTTCGCCAGGCACGGGACGCGGCGCGAGACGGCGTCGATGTCGGTCAGGTCGTAGCCGGCGCCGGCCTCCTGCGCCGCGGCCAGCAGGTGCAGGATCGTGTTGGTCGAGCCGCCCATCGCGATGTCCAGCGCCATCGCGTTCTCGAACGCGGCGTGGGTGGCGATGTTGCGCGGCAGCACGCTGGCGTCGTCGTCGCCGTAGTAGCGCCGGGTCAGCTCCACGACGGTGGCGCCGGCCCGCTCGTACAGCTCCTTGCGGGCGGTGTGGGTGGCCAGCACCGAGCCGTTGCCGGGCAGCGCCAGGCCGATCGCCTCGGTCAGGCAGTTCATCGAGTTGGCCGTGAACATGCCCGAACACGAGCCGCAGGTGGGGCAGGCGTTCTCCTCGATGCGCAGGATGTCCTCGTCCGAGACGTCCTCGTTGACCGCGTCGCTGATGGCGTTGATCAGGTCGAGCTTGCGGACGGTGCCGTCGACCAGGGTGGCCCGGCCGGCCTCCATCGGGCCGCCGGAGACGAAGATCGTGGGGATGTTCAGCCGCAGCGCGGCCATCAGCATGCCCGGGGTGATCTTGTCGCAGTTGGAGATGCAGATCAGGGCGTCCGCGCAGTGCGCCTCGACCATGTACTCCACCGAGTCGGCGATCAGGTCGCGCGAGGGCAGGCTGTAGAGCATCCCGCCGTGGCCCATCGCGATGCCGTCGTCCACCGCGATGGTGTTGAACTCGCGCGGCACCGCGCCCGCCGCCTTGATCGCCTCGCTGACGATCCGGCCGACCGGCTGGAGGTGGGTGTGCCCGGGCACGAACTCGGTGAAGGAGTTGGCCACCGCGACGATCGGCTTGCCGATGTCCTCGCTCGCTACCCCGGAGGCCCGCATCAGCGCGCGGGCGCCCGCCATGTTGCGGCCGTGGGTGACGGTACGGGACCTCAGCTCGGGCACGGTGCTCACTCCCTGGTGACGCCTGACGCGTACGCCGGTGCGTACGTCAGTGCATGCGTACGGTGTCGTACGAGCCTACGCCCCCGGCTCCAAGATCTGGACGCGTATTCCGGGATGCGAGACGGGTGGGGGCCGTGCGCCGGTCGGTGGGTCGGTCGGTGGGCTGGTCGGTGCGCCGGCCAGTGGGCGCGTCAGCCGGTGGCGTCCGGGTCTGCCGGCGTGGGCGCCGGCGCTGGCTCGGGCGCGCCCGGTGCGCCGGTCAGCAGCCGTTGGACGCCCGGTGCGACCAGCGCGATGACCTCCTCGGGGGCGGCGCTGGCCAGCGGCTCCATCTTGATCACGTACCGCAGCAAGGCCATCCCCACCAGTTGGGCCGCGGCGAGTTCGGAGCGCAACTGCGGGTCGGGGACCTCCAGTTCGGCCGCGACGCGGAACATCAGCCGGGTGGAGACCAGCTCCCGGAAGACGGCCGCCGCCGCGTCGTTGCCGACCGCCGAGCGGAGGATCGCCAGCAGCGGCTCGCGGTGCGCCGGGTTCTCCCAGATGCCGAGGAAGAACCGGGCCAGCCGCTCGCCCTGCTCCGCCGGCGGCGCCGCGAGCAGCATGTCGGGGGCGAGCAGCGCGGGCCCGAAGTCCAGCTCGACGGCGGCGGCGAAGACCCGTTCCTTCGTACCGAAGTAGTGGTGGACCAGGGCCGGGTCCACGCCGGCGCCCTTGGCGATGCCGCGGATGGACGCCTTGTCGTAGCCGCGGGCGGCGAACTCCGCGCGCGCCGCCGTCAGGATGCGGTCCCGGGC
>NZ_JBEHZD010000354.1:0-8529 GCF_040240285.1 Streptomyces sp. HSW2009
CGGCAGTCCCGCGGCCTCGATCGCGGGCGCGGCGCCGCGCGCCCCGCAGACCGCCCCGGCCCCCCCCACGGCCCCCCCCACCCGCGCCGCCCCCCCCCCCCCCCGCGGCGCCCCCCCCCGGGGGGGGGGGCCCCCCCCCGCGAGAGCGGTGCAACGGGCGGGAGCGGCGGGGCCGGGCGGAGCCCCGCCGGATTCAGGTGCCGCGTGCGGCCACCACACCCACGGTCAGCAGACCCAGCACGACCCAGCCGAACCACAGCCAGCCGTTGTTGCCCAACGTGACGGAGTAGGCGGTCACCATCACCAGACCACCCACGGTGAACGCGGCCATCACCTTCGCAGATCCGGGCATCCCCGCAACCTCCTCGGCGGCCGGGGCGGTCGCCCAGGCCACGGCCCCATCGTCACCCGGGCCCGGCCACCTGCGCTAGCGCTCGGCCGGCTCCCGGCTCTTGGCCTGCAACGACGCCAGGTACGCGTTGTAGGCGTTCAGCTCCTTGTCGCCGTCCCGATCGGCCATCCGGTCGGCCCGCCGCCCCGCGCGCTGCTCGGAGCGGTACCACTGGAAGACCAGCGCGATGAGCACCAGCACGGAGGGGATCTCACTGAACGCCCAGGCGATGCCGCCGGCCGCGTTCTGGTCCGACAGCGCGTCGATGCCCAGCGACTCCGGCGGGTTCTTGTACGTGCCGATCATCGGCTCGGACGCCATCATCAGGGCGATGCCGAAGAACGCGTGGAAGGGCATGCCGGCGAACAGCTCCAGCATCCGCATCACGTAGCCGGGCCGGTGCGGGCCCGGGTCCACGCCCATGATCGGCCAGAAGAAGACCAGACCCACCGCGAGGAAGTGCACCATCATCGCGATGTGGCCCGGCTTGCTCTCCATGAGGAAGTCGAACAGCGGCGTGAAGTACAGCGCGTACAGGCTCGCGATGAACAGCGGGATGGTGAAGGCCGGATGGGTGATGATCCGGATGTACCGGCTGTGCAGCAGCGCGACCAGCACCTCGCGCGGGCCGGGGCCGCCGCGCCCGGACCTGGCTCGGCCGGCCGGCAGCGCCCGCAGCGCCAGCGTCACCGGCGCCCCGAGCAGCAGCAGGATCGGCGAGAGCATGCTGATCACCATGTGCTGCACCATGTGCACGCTGAACATGACCATGCCGTAGTCGTTGAGCTTGGTGCACATCACCAGCGCCACGGTGAGCACACCCACCACGAAGGAGACGGTGCGCATCACCGGCCAGCCGTCCCCGCGCCGATGCAGGCGCAGCGCGCCCCACCCGTACAGGGCCAGCCCCAGGACACAACCGATCAGGAAGAACGGCTCGCCACTGAACTCCAACCCGCGCGCCAGGGTGAACGGCGGCAGATCCATGTCCATGCCGTGCCCGCCGTGATCCATCCGCTCTCTCCTCATATCGCCGCAAACGCTCGCACCAGAGTAGAACCGCCCCCCGCCCCCCGGGGGGGGGGGGGGGGGGGGCGGGCCCCCCCGGGGGGGCCCCCCGCGCCCCCCCGGGGGCGCGGGCGCCGCCCCCCCCCCCCCCCGCGCCCCGCCCCCCCCCCCCCGCCCCCCCCCCCCCCGCCGCCGGCCCGGCCCCCCCCCCCCCCCCCCCCCCCCCCCCCCCCCCCCCCCCCCCCCCCCCCCCGCCCGTACCCCGCGGCCCGCCCTCGCGCGCACGGGGGCGCGTACCGCCGCGACCGGAGGGCCGTCAGGCGGCCACCGCCACCGGCTCCACCCGGCGCGCCACGGCCTGCAACATCTCCAGCCGCACGAGACCGGCGCCACCGGCCCGGATGGCCAGCCAGTACGCGCCGAAGACCAGCCGGGAACGCTCGTCGGTGCAACGCACTCGGGTCTCGATGGTCATCAGGCTGCCGTCGCCGTCCGCGACCACCCGCGCCCCGGTGACCGTCTTGGCCCAGCCGGGTTCGGCGAACGCCACGAACGCCTCCGGGTCACCGTCGGGGACCGGGGCGAGCTCGGGCCGTACGTGCCAGAACTTGGCGATCTTGCCGCGCACTTCACCGAGCTCGCCGCGGGCCAACAGGGGGACCGGGGCCGTGTCCGTGACCCGCCCGCTGAGCCGCAGCGTGCCCAGCGAGCGGATGCCGGTCAGCACCTGCGTGATGTGGAGCTCCTCGGCAGTCAGCTCCTGGAAGGCCCGCCAGGCCGCCGCGGGGTCGGCGTCGATCCGACGGCTGTAGCAGGACCGGAAGTCGTACTCGGGCATGAGACGGTCGCATTCCATGCCGGCACGCTATACCGCGGGCCGGAGCCGAGGATGGCCTTGCGCCGTACCGGAGTTAGCCGATGGGTGCGTACTTGTAGCCGACCCGGCGGACCGTCACGATCGACGCCCGGTGCTCCGCGCCGAGCTTGCGGCGCAGCCGGGCGATGTGGACGTCGACGGTCCGCCCGTCACCCACGTGTCCGTACCCCCACACCGTGGTCACCAACTGGTCCCTGGTGTGCACCCGGTGCGGATGCGCGACCAGATGGGCCAGCAGCTCGAACTCCAGGTAGGTGAGGTCGAGCGGACGATCGGCGACCCGGGCGATGCGCTGCTCGGAGTCGATCTGGATGAGCGCGGCGCCGGCGCCGCCCTCCGGCGCGGCGGCCACCGGGGCACCGCCGGGCCGCCGGTCGGCGGGGACCAGGACCAGGTAGCCGACCATCGGCGGCTGACCGGGCAGTGAGGGGAGGGTGTGCGCGGGGGCGGGCAGCCAGGTGGCGTCCGCGTGCAGCAGGTCGGCGACCGGGGGCAGTTCATCCGGGGCCACCCCCCCCCCCCCCGGCCCGGGGGGGGGGGGGGCGGTCGACGGGCCAGCAGGGCGGAGCAGACGGCTCCACTTGGGCGGAGCGGGCGCGGCTCAGCTCACCGCAGGCTCACAGCACGCACTCCGCCTCCGCGTACCGCTCCATCGGCACCGTCTTCAGCGTCTCCACCGCATCGGCCAGCGGGGTCAGGATGATGTCGGTGCCGCGCAGCGCCGTCATCATGCCGAAGTCACCGCGGTGCGCGGCCTCCACCGCGTGCCAGCCGAACCGGGTGGCCAGCACCCGGTCGTAGGCGGTGGGCGTGCCACCGCGCTGCACATGGCCGAGGATCACCGGGCGCGCCTCCTTGCCCAACCGCTCCTCAAGCTCGATGGAGAGTTGCCTGGCCACCCCGGCGAACCGCTCGTGGCCGTAGACGTCCTTGCCGCCGGCGTCGAACTCCATCGAGCCCTCGCGCGGCTTGGCGCCCTCGGCGACCACCACGATCGCGAACTTCTTGCCCGCCTGGAAGCGCTGCCCCACCACCGTGGTCAGCTCGCCGATGTCGAAGGGCCGCTCGGGCACGACGATGGCGTGGGCGCCGGCGGCCATGCCCGAGTGCAGCGCGATCCAGCCGGTGTGCCGCCCCATGACCTCGACGATCAGCACCCGCTGGTGCGATTCGGCGGTGGTCTTGAGCCGGTCGAGCGCCTCGGTCGCAACGCCGACCGCGGTGTCGAAACCGAAGGTCACATCGGTCGCGGAGATGTCGTTGTCGATGGTCTTGGGGACGCCGACGATCGGCAGCCCGGCGTCCGAGAGCAGCCGGGCCGCCTTGAGGGTGCCCTCGCCGCCGATCGGGATGATCGCGTCGAGCCCCATCTCGGCGACATGGCCGCGGGCCCGCTCCACCCCGTCGCGCAGGTGCTCGGGGCGCACCCGCGAGGAGCCGAGGATGGTGCCGCCGAGGGCCAGGATGCCCCCGACGGCGTCGAGGTCGAGCTTGCGGTAGTCACATTCGAGAAGGCCCCGCCAGCCGTCGTGGAACCCCACGACCTCGTCGCCGTGGTCGACGACCGCTCGATGGACGATCGACCGAATGACGGCGTTGAGACCGGGGCAGTCACCGCCGGAAGTGAGCACACCAATACGCATGGTCCGTGATACCTCTGCAACTCAACCGGACGACCGGACCCCGTCGTCCGGTTGGATCAATGCCAGCCTACAAGCGGACGGCGTCGCGCAGGGGCGAGTGTCCGTCATGCGGTCTGCGTGGCCGCGGCCATCCGTTCGTTGCGCAGCGCCTCGTACCACCGGTCGTCCACCGGGGGCAGCGCGTTCACGTCGAGCGCCAGCTTCAGCAGCAGGTCCGCGATCTGCGGGTTGCGGGCCAGCACCGGGCCGTGCATGTACGTGCCGAACACGGTGTCGTTCCAGGCGCCCTCGGTGCCGTCGCCGGTGCCGTTGCCCTTGCCGAGCCGCACCCGCGCGAACGGGCGGGCCGTGGGGCCCAGGTGCGTGACGCCCTGGTGGTTCTCGAAGCCGGTCAGCGCCGGCAGCCCGAGCCGCTCGTCGATGTCGCCGACCACGTCGCCCACGCACCGCTCGCCCTCGCCGCGCGTGCTGATCACGTCCAGCAGGCCGAGGCCCTGCTCGCGCTGGCCGAGGTCGTTGATGAACTCGTGACCGAGGATCTGGTAGCCGGCGCACACCGAGAAGACGATGGCGCCGTTGGACACGGCCCGGTTCAGACCGCCGTCCCGGCGCAGCCGCTCGGCGGCCAGCCGCTGCGGCCGGTCCTCGCCGCCGCCGATCAGATAGATGTCACCTGAGGTGGGGATCTGCTGGTCGGAGCGGACGTCGACGCGCGACACGTTCAGCCGGCGCTGCCGCGCCCGGCGCTCGACGACCAGCGCGTTGCCCTGGTCTCCGTACGTGCTCAGCAGGTCGGGGTAGACCCACACCAGGCGCAGGCTGTTCTGGCTCATCCTCGGCATCCTTCGTGCTTCAGCGGTTCGGTTGCGGTGCGGCGTCGGCCGCCGCGGCGGTGCCGGCCCCCGGTGCGCTGGGCGCACGGCGCGGGGGCCGGACGGTTCGGCGCGGGCGGGGCTAGTTGCCGACGCGGCGGCGCAGGTCCTGGAAGGCGGTGTAGTTGGCGATGACCTCGATCCGGCCGGGCGGGGCCATCTGGACCGCCTCGTCCGCGCTCTCGCAGACCCGGAAGTCGAGCCCGGCGACTTCGAGCCGGACCGCCAGGTCCAGCTTCCGGTCGCCGATCACCATGATCGGGTGGCCGGCGAGCCGCGTGTAGTCCACGTCCCACAGCCACGAGGTGTCGGTGCCGTCCGCGCCGCGCGCGTTGACCGAGAGGATCACCGGCGTCGGCGGCGGGTCGATGAGCGAGAACGTCTCCAGCCAGCCGGCCGGGTTCTTCGCCAGCAGCAACCTGAGCTGCCGGTCGAGGAAGGTGACCACGTCGTACCGGCCGGCGACCGCCTGCACCGCGTACATCCGCTCCAGCGCGACCTGCGGCGGCACCCCGAAGGTGGCGGCCACGGCGGCTGAGGTGGCCGCGTTCGCCTTGTTCGCCCGGCCCGGGAGCTGGAGGTGGATCGGCCAGGCCGAGCCCTGCGGGTCCAGTACGTAGTCGCCGCTCAGCGCCCAGGTGGGGCGCGGGCGCCTGAAGCCGCAGTCGGCGCAGCCCCAGTCGTCGCCCGGGCGTTGCAGCACGCCACCGCAGGACGGGCAGGACCAGGCGTCGTCCTTCCACTCCTGGCCGGCCGCCACCCACACCACGTTCGGGCTCGACGAGGCGGCCCAGACGATCAGCGGGTCGTCCGCGTTGGCGATGACCGTGGCCTTCGTACCGGCCAGGCCCTCCCGCCACTTCTCGGCCAGCATCCGCGTCTCGGCGGCCCGGTCGAGCTGGTCGCGGGAGAGGTTCAGTAGCGCTATGGCCTTGGGCGTGGTGTCCCGGGCGACGCCCGCCAGGTACTTCTCGTCCACCTCGATCACGCCGTACCGGGCGTCCGAACCGCCGGCCAGGGCGGAGGTGATGCCGGCGGGCATGTTGGCGCCCAGGGCGTTGGAGACGACCGGGCCGCTGGCGCGCAGCGCCTCGGCGATCAGTCGGGTGGTGGTGGTCTTGCCGTTCGTCGCGGAGACGAGGACCACGTCCAGATGCCGCGCGAGCCGGGCCAGCAGATCCGGGTCGAGTCGGAGGGAGACCTTCCCGCCGATCACCGATCCGCTGCCGCGCCCGGCGACCCGTGACACCGCCGCTGCTGCCCTGCCCGCCGTCACGGCCAGCTTGGCCCGCGGCGGCAGCGGCTCCGTGTTGCCTGCCATCGTCCTTGCTCCTCCTTGCGTCCGGCTCGCTGCCCGCCCCCGGGGCTGCCGGTCAAACGCCCCCTTGATGCCGAATCGCCAGCCGGGAGGCTTCGGTCGGGGTTCAGCCTATCGAGATCCGGACGCTGGCCCGAACCGCGCCACCTGCACACGTGCTCCGCTTCCACCGGCCACGGCCGTGCCGGCCGGCCCGGACCGTACCCTGGTGCCCATGCGAACTGGCGCGATCCCCGGCAGCTCGGGACGGGTACGGCCGCTGCGGCTGCTGGGCGATCCCGCCCTCGCGGCGCCGTGCGCCGAGGTGACGGAGTTCGGGCCGGAGCTGGCCCGGCTCATCGAGGACATGTACGCGACGATGTACGCCGCGGCCGGCGTCGGGCTCGCGGCCAATCAGATCGGCGTGCCGCTGCGGGTGTTCGTCTTCGACTGTCCTGACGACGAGGACCGCCGCCATCTCGGACACCTCGTCAATCCGCGGGTGGTGACCGCCGACGGGCTCGTCATCCGCGGCCCCGAGGGCTGCCTCTCGCTGCCGGGCATCGAGGCCGGCACGCCCCGCTTCGACCTCGCGGTCGTGGAGGGCGTGCGCGCGGACGGCACGCCGCTGCGCATCGAGGGCAGCGGCTTCTTCGCCCGCTGCCTGCTGCACGAGTGCGACCACCTGGACGGCAAGCTGTTCACCGACCGACTGGCCGGGCGCCGCCAACGCAAGGCGCTGCGCGCCGCCGCCCGCGCACCGTGGGCCGGCGACCGGGAGCGCCTGGCGAACTAGGCACCCGGCGGACCGGGCGTCCGGGGTCGGCCGCAGGGCCGGTCGGGGCGTTGCGAGGGTTCGGCCGTGGGTGTGTGGTCGCGGCGTGCGAAGGCTCGCCCGTACGAGGAATGCGTGCGCGCCCTGCCTACGGGTTGGTCGCGAAGGCTTGCTCGTACGGGAAATGCGCATGCGTCATGCGTACGGGCCCGGGGCGGGGGGGGGGGCCCCCCCCCGCCCGCCGCCGTCGGGGGTCACGGACGGCTCAGCGGCGGTGAACTGGCCGTGAGCCCACCTCGCCACATGGCCGAAAACATGGGGTGCAGTGGCTCACACCGTGCGCCCCCACCTTCACCACCCCACGCCCCCAGGCGGCCCCGGCATGACCGGACGCTAACGCATCTCGCCTGTGAAGGTGATCACCCCCGGTTCGGGGAACCCTTCGGGCCCTGGCCGGCGGGGCAGAGCACGTCGTCGATCAGCGCGATCGACGCGTCTTCCTGGCGCTTGGACTCGACCAACGAATCCTGCCGCTGGGTGGACATGGACACCACCACGCTGCGCCGGCCGTCCTCGCTCACCCCGGTGCGCGTGCGGTAGCCGATCATGTCGCCGCTCGGAATCCACACCCGCTCCCCGCAGGCCGTCGGCCGCGAGAACAGCCCGAGCCCGTACCGCGCCCCCGGCCAGATCTTCGTCACCTGTTCGCTGACCGCGACCGATCTGGTCAACTCGCGCCGCTCGGCGGCCGTCAACAGCCGGCCGTCGAACAGGGCGCGGACGAAGGTGGTCAGGTCGGCGGTGGTGGAGAGGTGACCGCCCGAGGCGTCCGCGTCGTCCAACAAGGTGGTGTCCACCAGCCCTTCGGTGCCGGCGAACATCGTGTAACCCTTGGCGTGCGGGCGGGGCATCCGGGGGCCGTCGGGGAAGCGGGTGTGTCGCAGGCCGAGCGGCTTGATGATGCGCCGCTCGATCTCCTCCCGCCACGGGTTGCCGGTCACCCGCTCGATGACCATGCTGAGGACGACGAAGCCGGTGTTGGCGTAGCTCCAACCCCGCCCCGGCGCGAACAGCGGCGGCTCCTTCATCGCGGCGGCCACCAACTGCTCCGCGGTACGCGGGTGGAAGCGGTTCGCGTAGTACTCGTCGCGCGTCTCCATCGGCGGGTACCCGGAGTCGCCGATGCCACTGGTGTGCTGGAGGAGTTGGCGCAGGGTGATGGCGTTCTCGTCGTAACCCTCGCCGGACAGCAACCCCGGCAGCCAGCGCCCCACACTGTCGTCGAGCGACAGCCGGCCCTCGGTCGCCAACTTCAGCATGACGGTGGCGATCAGGGCCTTGTCGGTGCTGCCGGTCCTGAAGTAGCCGTTCGGCGAGACCGGGCTGCCGGTGCGCAGGTCGGACACGCCGCTGGTGGCGGTCTGCTGCCGGCCGTCGGACCCGGTGGTGCGCACCTGTACGCCGCTGACGCCGGCGTCGCGGATCGCGTCGGTGTCCCGCTGGAGGTCGTGGCCGGTGTGCTGGCGGCCGGCCGTCGCGGGCGGGCCGCCGCCGGCAGCCGCCGCGCTGCCGGACGCGCCCGCCGGGGCCCCGGTAGCCCCCCCCCCCCCCCCCGCACCACCCCCCCCCCCCCCGCGCCGCCGGGCGGGGGTGCGGGGGGGTGTCG
>NZ_JBEHZD010000355.1:0-8519 GCF_040240285.1 Streptomyces sp. HSW2009
GGGGGGGGGGGGGGGGGGGGGGGGGGGGGGGGGGGGTGGGGGGGGGGGGGGGCGGGGGGGCCCCGCGGCCGGCGCGCGCCGGCCCCCCCCCCCCCCCCCCCCCCCCGGGAGCTGCGCCGTACCGACGTCCGCGCCCGGCGTCAGGTCCAGCGCCCGGTGCCGTACGCGGCGGCGTCGCCCAACAGCCGCTCCCGCAACTCCATCCGCCGCACCTTGCCGGTGCTCGTCCGTGGGAACTCCTCCCAGGCCAGCAGCCGCGGATCGGCGAGCCGCGGCAGGTCCGCGGTGGCCCGCTCCCACGCCGCCTGGTCCCACGAGCCGTCCCGTGTGCACACCACCGGCAGCGGCAACTCCCCGGGCACGCCGATCACCGTCGCCTCGGTCAGCCGCGGCAGCCGGTCGGCCAACACGTCCTCCAACTCGATGCAGCTCATCCCCGGGATCACATCGACCTCCCGGTCCAGCAGCCGAAACGCCGCGGTCTTGCTGCGCACCGCCCAGTCACCGGTGTTCCACCACTTGCCCGCGGCCTTCAACTGCCAGCGGTCCTCCTCACCGAGGTAGCCCACGCACCGCCCGTGGGTGCGCGAGAGCACCACCCCCGGCGTGCCGTCCGGCACCGGCTGCAACGTCTGCGGATCGACCACCTTCATCCCGGTGAAGCCGGGGATCGGGCGGCCCACGTCGCGGATGGTCGGGTGCCGGTCGCCCTGCGCCTCCAGATCGCGCCTGGCCAGCAGCCGGAAGGTCATCGGCCCGGTCTCCGACTGCCCCCACCCCTGCAACCAGGTCGGGAAGCGCCGCTCGCTGGCCCGCAGGAAGGTGCGCACCGTCGGCGGGTGCATCGCGTCGAAGGTGCTCACGTAGACCCGTACGTCGGTGAAGACGTGGTGCGCCCGCTCCGCCAGCGGCTCCCACCCGACGTACGTGGCGGGCAGCGCCTCCAGATAGGTGGGCCGGTGCCGGCGGAACATCCGCTCGGCGGTCTGCGGCGAACCATCCGTCAGCACCAGCGCGTGCCGCGGTTCGAGCCGCAGCGTCCCCGCACTCCAGGTGATCATCCGCATGTGGTTGTACGCGATGGCGGTGGCCACCGTGTCCCGGTGCTTCATGCCGACGATGGGCCACGGCAGCGACTCGGTGCGGCTCAGATGCCCCATGATCGTGTCGGCCGAGTGCACCACCAGCTTCGGCACCCCGGTGGTCCCCGAGGTGTGGGTGGCCACCATCGGCTCGTACGAAGCGGCGTACACCGTGCCCGGCACCCGGGCCCCGCGCACCTCGTCCACGTGCACCGCGCCCTCGACCGGCGCGTCGATGGTGAGCACCCGGGCGGCGAAGGCGGTCACGTCGACGCCGGCTGCCGCCGCGCCGCGCACGATCGCGCTCGTGGTGACCAGCACCCGGGCGTCCGCCCGCTTGAGCACCGTCTGCAAGGTGTCCGGCGGCAGCGCGCCGGCCACCAGCACCGGCAGCGCGCCGATCCGCGCCGCCGCGGCGGCCAGCAGCAGGTAGTCCCAGTGGTTGTCCTTGGCGATCGCCACCCGGGCGCCGGGGCGCGCACCCGCCTCGTACAGCCAGGCCGACGCCTCCGCCACCAGGTCGGCCAGTTGCTGCACCGTGTAGTGCGCGCCCCGCTCGGGGGCGATGTCGAAGGGCCGGCTCAGGTGGAAGTGCGTGCGCCGACCCCGGTCCGCGTGACTCTCGAAGAGCGAACCCAGGCCGGACGACCTGTTCGTGCCACTCATGACTCTCCTGTCAGTGAATGAGGTTGACCAAGATCAGGCAGGCCACGCCGGTGCGGAAGGCCAGCACGCCGCGCCGCCGGGCCAGCAGCGCGTCCCCGTTCCGTAGGAAGGACACGTACTGCCGCACCCGCAGCGCCGTCAGCGGCAGCATCACCAGCACCAGCCACCACGGCCCCCAGCCGACCGCTGCGGCCAGCGCCGTCAGCGCCACGTCCACGGCGCTGAGCACCCCGATGAACAGCCGGTTGCCCCGCGCCGAGGCGCGCACCGCGACCGTGGAGCGCCCCACCGCCGCGTCGCCCTCGATGTCCTTGGTGTTGGAGTACGCGGAGACCAGGATCTGCCACAGCCCGAACAGCACGCCTTCCACCAGCAACAACGCCGGCAGGTCGCCGGCGACCAGGCCGTAGGGCGCGATGACGATGACCATCGGGCAGCCGGCGATGAGCAGTTCGCCCAGCCCCTTGTAGCTGAGCCGCAGCCCCCACGAGTACTGCCAGCTCGACAGCAGCACCAGGCCCGTCAGGACCAGCGCCCACACCGGCTGCTCGGCCGCCGTGAGCGCCGCCGCCGACCACAGGGCGACGCCCCAGGCCAGGGCGAGGTAACCGAACCACTGGGCCTGGCGCAGCCGCAGCGCGCCGGTCAGCAGCGGCTTGCGCTGGAGCGGGCGCAGCTCCGTGCCGTCCTTGCTGAGGTAGTTGGCCGCGTCGCTGCCGTCCTGGAAGCCGTTGACGTCGTCGAAGGCCATCACGGCCGAGACCACGCCGATCTCGCCGAGCAGGAACAGACCGAGCGTCAGCAGCCCGTCCCCGCCGAGCCCGGGGCCTGCGATCAGCGCCGAGACGACGACCAGGACGCTGAGGTAGTAGTCGAGGACGAATTCGAACTTGGCCAGGCGGGCGAAGGCCGACAGCCGCGGGGCGAACCCCTGGGCCGGCGAACCGGGGCCGGGCGCACCCTGGGCGCGCCTGGCCCCGGCGGCGGTGATCGCATTCATGGGCGGCCCGCCGCGCCTCAGCCGACCGTGAGCAGCTTGTCGGCTGCCCGGATGCCGGAGAGCATGGCGGCCTCCGAGATCGGCGAGGTGAAGTAGTCGCCGGCGAAGACCACCGGGGCGTGCTGGAGCCGGATCACGCGGGCCGACTTGCGGTACCGGCCGGGCTCGGGCACCGGCATCGCGAACGGGCGCTCGGCTATCTCGAACGGCTCGGCATCCGCGGGGAAGTCCGGCCAGAGCGAGGTGACCAGGCGCGAGGTCTCCGCGAACTGCTCCTCGGTGGAGAGCTTGAGGAGGCGGCGGGTGGCGGCCCGCCCCGGGTAGACGAAGGCCAGGTGCTTGTCGACCGGGCGGCCGTTCGCGTCCCGCACCTGACGCGGGAAGGTGATGATCGTCTTGACCGGCGGGTCGTCCGCCCCGGCGGCCACGATGTGCGCCTCGGACGGCATGCTGCTGAAGTCCACCAGGTAGGAGACCGACAGCGCCGGCTCGTACTTCTGGGTGGCCAGGAAGTCCCGGGTGTCCTCGCCGACCACCTGGCGCGGCAGGGCGGCGGTCAGCTTGGCGGCGACCGGGGCCGGGGTGGCCACCACGACGTCGTCGAAGACCTCGTCGGACAGCGTGCCGTCGGCGTCCCGCGCGGTGATGCGCACCTCCCCGTCGAGCACCTGGAGGTCGGTCACCTCGTTCTCCAGGCGCAGCTCCGCGCCCTCCGCGTTCTTCTCGGCGATGATCTCCATGCCGCCCTTGAACACGTAGAACTTGGCGCCGGCGATCTGCGCCTGCATGGCCCGCACGTGCGCGGCCGAGATGTCCTCACAACGCCACAGCCAGAACGACTCGATCTCCGGCCGCAGCAGATTGTCGAAGCCGCGCTGCGACATGCTCTTGCGGGCGTAATCGGCGGCATTGGTGCCATCGTCGTACTTGGCGAGCTTGACCGGGTCGAAAAGGTCGAGTTCCTTGCGCTTGAGCGTTTCCTTCAGCGTGGCGGTGAGGAAGCCGATACGGTCCCCGAGCTTTACGTGCGGGAACGTGAAGAGGCTCTTCATCGAGTCCGAGAGGAGCTCGGCGGGCTTTCCGTTGTCGACCACGATGACGTTGTTCGACATTTCCGTGAGCTGGTCTTCGAGACCGTACTCGCGGATGCGCTCGAACATGATCTTGTAGAAGCTCGTGAACCACAGGTTGACGCCGACGTCGGGCTCGATCTCCGGCCGGTGCCAGGACCGCGCACGCCCGCCGAGACCAGCGGTCGTCTCGTAGATGACCACCTCCCGCCCGTTCTTCAGCAGCTCCTTAGCAGCGGCGCAGCCAGCCATGCCGCCGCCGACGACGGCAGTCCTCTTGCGTCGAGCCATGCGTGTCGCACCTCCACAGAACAGGGTCGCTTCCGAGCTCTCGGAAAACGTAAATCCGTGCGGAGGGACGATAAATAGCAGGCGCGGGACAAGAGTTGGTAAGCAGACTCTTGCCATGGCCGGCAAAAGGACTTGCACGGGTCGTGCACTGGCGCAAAGGAGTAATCTGACCGTCCAGCCGCCTCGGCCGACCGCGCCCCGAATGAAGGGTCACGTCAGATGTTCGCCTCGCTGGCTCGCTTCACGTCCGGTCGCAGCCGACTCGTGCTCTATCTCTCCGGCGTCCTCTTCGTCATTGCGGGGGCACTGGGCGGCGGAGTGATCTCCAAACTGTCGGCCGGCGGATTCATCGACGGCTCAACGGAATCCGCCAAGGCCGCCGAAATCATGGCAGACCGCTTTCATGCGGGCGCCCCCAACTTCACGCTGCTCCTCACCGACCGGCGGGGCGTGGACGATCCCGCGGTCACCGCCGCCGGACAGGCGCTCACCGACCGGCTCTCCCGCGAGAAACACGTGGAGCAGGCCGTCTCGTACTGGTCGCTCGGCAAGGCGGACGCCCTGCGCGGCAAGAGCGGCGACCGGGCACTGGTGCTGGCCCGCATCGACGGCGACGAGGACCAGGTCCAGGACCGGTTCTCGGCCTTGGAGTCGCGATACGAGGGCGCGGCCGAGGCCGACGGGCTGGATGTGCGCATCGGCGGCACCGCGCTCGCCAACAAGGAGATCGTCGACACCACCGAGAAGGACCTCCTCAAGATCGAGATGGTGACCTTCCCGGTCCTGTTCGTCGTCATGCTCTTCGTCTTCCGCACCCTGGTCGCCGCGCTGGTGCCGCTGCTGGTCAGCGGCCTGACGATCGTCTCGGTACTGCTGACGCTGCGCATCCTGACGCTCTTCACCGAGGTCTCGGTGCTGGCCACCAACGTGGCCACCGGCCTCGGGCTCGGCCTCGCCATCGACTACAGCCTCATCCTCATCAAGCGCTACCGCGAGGAGTTGGCGCACGGCGCCCCGCCCGATGGCGCCATCGCCACCGCACTGCGCACCGCGGGCCGCACCGTCGTCTTCTCCGCGGTCACCGTCGCCCTGGCCCTGGCCGCCCTCCTCGTCTTCCCCTTCTACTTCCTGCGCTCCTTCGCGTACGCGGGCATCCCCACCGCCTTGATCGCCGCCGCGGTGTCGGTGACGTTCCTGCCCGCGCTGCTCAAGGCGCTCGGCCCGCGCATCGAGAAGGGCCGCATCCTCGGCAAGCACACGAAGGTCTCCACTGCGCCCGACCCGGAAGCCGGCTTCTGGCACCGGCTGGCGGTGACGGTCATGCGCTTCCCGCTGCCGGTCGCCGCGGTCGTCATCGGGCTGTTGCTCTTCCTCGGCGCGCCCTTCCTCGACCTGCGGATGAGCCTGGCCGACGAGCGGGTGCTACCGGCCAACACCCAGTCGCGCGAGGTCGGCGAGAGCATCCGGAGCGACTTCGACGCCCAGGAGACCCAGGCGCTCAACGTCGTGCTCTCCGACACGCCCGGCAAGGGCGAGCGCGGCGCCGTCGCCGGCTACGCCGAACGGCTCTCCCGGCTGGACGGTGTCGCCCGGGTCGACACCGAGGCCGGCACCTTCGCCGGCGGCAAGCAGGTCGCCCCGCCGACCCCGGCCGCGCAGCGGTTCGGTGCCACCGACAGCACCTATCTGTCGGTGGTGCCAAGGAGCCAGTCGCTGTCTGAGAAGGGCCGCGAGCTGGTCGAGGACGTCCGGGCCGTCGACGCCCCGTACCCGGTGCTGGTCGGCGGCCCCGCGGCCGAGTTGGAAGACTCGATCAGCGCCATGAACGACCGGCTGCCGCTGGCGCTGGCGGTCATCGCGCTCAGCTCGTTCCTCGTGCTGTTCCTGTTCACCGGCAGCGTGGTGCTGCCGCTGAAGGCCCTGGTGCTCAACTGCCTGAGCCTGAGCGCCACCCTGGGCGTGCTGGTCTGGGGCTTCCAGGACGGCCATCTGGAGGGCGTCGTCGGCGACTTCGTCGTCACCGGAACGATCACCTGGACGGTGCCGGTGCTGCTGTTCTGCATCGCCTTCGGGCTGTCCATGGACTACGAGGTGTTCCTGCTCTCCCGCATCAAGGAGGAGTACGACCGCACCGGCGACAACACCCGGGCCGTCGCCCGCGGCCTGGAACGCACCGGCTCCACGGTGACCGCCGCCGCCCTGCTGATCGCCATCGTCTTCCTGGGCTTCGTGATCTCCGGCATCGTCTACCTGAAGGCGATCGGCGTGGGCCTGGCCCTGGCGGTGCTGATGGACGCGACGTTGGTGCGCGGCGCCCTGGTGCCGGCCTTCATGCGCCTGGCCGGCCGCGCCAACTGGTGGGCCCCGGGTCCGCTGCGCGCCCTGCACGCCAAGGTGGGCCTGCGCGAGGAAGGGGCCGAACCGGGTCCGCCGGGCGAGGACCGGAACGGGTCACCGGTGCGGCGGGGCTAGCGCGACCGGCCGGTGCTGAGCGCGACCGGCCGCCGGCGTCGAGTGCTATCGGCTGGTGTCGTACGAGCCGTCGGCGCGCCCCGCCGGAGCCTTGACGTCGTGGCCCGAGCGCGCCGGGGCGGCGGACCGCTCACCGCGGCCCGCCGACCTGACGCCTCACTCGCCGCTCGGCGGTCCGTTCACCGCCCGGCGGCAGCCACGTACAGCAGTCGGTTGGGCGAGCCCTTGCCGATGTTCTTGAGCTGCCCCTGGGTGGCGGTGGAGACGATGAGCTTCTTCGCCTCGGCCATGGTCAGCTTCGGGTTGTCGTGCATCGCGATGGCCAGGGTGCCGGCGGCCAGCGGGGCCGCGAACGAGGTGCCGTTCCAGCCGCGGACGACCGCGGTGTCGCTCGTGTGGCCGGCCCCGGTCACGTCGGCGCCGGGGGCGAACGCGGTGAGGCACGAGCCGTAGCTCGACGGGTTGGCACCGGTGTTGCGGGCGTCCTTCCTGGTGGTGGCGCCCATGGTGATGGCCCGCGGGTCCTTGGGCGAGTTCTGGCAGTCGCCCTTGCCGAAGTTCCCGGCGATGAAGACCAGGAGCAGCCCCTTGTCGATCATCGTCTTGGCCGCGTCGTCCATGGCCCGGTCGGCGACGCCGTCCGCGCTCTGGATGCTCATGTTGACCACCGAGGACGCCGGCGCGTTCTTGGCCGTCCAGTTCATGCCGTCCAGGATCTGTTCGGTGGTGGCGCTGTTGTCACACCCCAGGATGCGCACCGCGCGCACCCTGGCCTTCTTCGCCACCCCGTACGTCTTCCCCGCGATGTGGCTGGCCACGAACGTGCCGTGCCCCGCACAGTCGGTGGTGCCGTTGCCGTCCTTGATGGCCGAGTAGACGCCCGATGCGCGCCCCTCGAACTCCCGGTGACCGGCCCGTATGCCCGAGTCCAGCACGTACACCGGAACCCCGGACGCGTCGCCGGCGGGCGCGTACGTCGAGTTGAGCGGCAGCTTGCGCTGGTCGATGCGGTCCAGGTGCCAGGGCGCGCGCTGCTGGGGCTGCGGGACCGCCCGGAAGCCGGCCGACTCCTGCCGGTGCACCCGCACCGGCTGGACGTAGGCCACCGACGGGTCGCGGCGCACCTGCTGGAGCGCGGCGGCCGGCAGGTCGGCGGAGAAGCCGCGCAGCGCCGCGGTGTAGGAGTGGCGCACCGTGCCGCCGGCCTCGGCCACCGTGGCGGTCGCACCGGCCAGCGCCCGGGCGGTCGACTCCGTACGGGCCGACGCGGCCGGCTCCTTGAGCACGACGACGTACCGGCCGTCGACGGCGTCCGCCCCCGCGGCGTACACCGGGGCGAGCGCCCCCCGAGCGGGCGAACCGGCGCTGGCCGACGGTGTGAAGACGACACCGCCGGTCGCAACCAGGGCAACGGTCAGCGATACGACCAGGGTTGATCTCGCCATGGGGCTTCTCCTGTGAGGGTTGGTGGTCCGTGAGGGGTGGTGGTCCGCGGTGGCACGTCCGCGGATGTGGGTGATCGGTGATCGAGGGTGCGGGGGTGGTGGGAGGGGGTGTGAAGGGTTGGAGTGGCTGTCGTTGGTCGGGGTTGGGTGTGGGTGTGGGTGAGTGGGTGCCGGTCGGTGGTGGGGCTTGGGCGTGGCGGAGTGGCTGAGGGGTGGAAAGGGGGGGAAAGGGTGGAAGCAGGTCGGGGGTGCGGGCCCGTGTCGCGACGCCGCCCGGCCGATGGTGTCGAACTCATGGCCACAGGACAAGGAAGGGCCGACAACTTTGTTGGATCTTCGCGGGTGGGTTGCTGGATCGCTGGGTTGCTGGTGCTGGCGTTGGGGTGAAGTGGGGTGGGGTGGGGGGGGGGGCGGTTGGGGGGGGGGGGGGGGGGCCGGCCCCCCCCCCCCCCCCCCCCCCCCCCCCCCCCCCCCCCGCCCCCCCCCCCCCCCC